>NZ_JBFUHL010000033.1:0-66790 GCF_056402415.1 Paenibacillus sp. P4_A9 | reverse complement strand
CGTATGCAGCTGACGAATACTAATCGGTCGAGGGCTTAACCAAAATTCCTAAGAGTATTACTTTACGTTGAAGTTTCGTATCTAGTTTTCAAGGCGCAAACAAACGCTTTGACTGTTTGGTGATGATGGCGGAGGGGACCCACGCGTTCCCATCTCGAACACGACCGTTAAGCCCTCCAGCGTCGATGGTACTTGAACCGCAGGGTTCTGGGAGAGTAGAACGTTGCCAAGCATTGTTCCCTGATAGCTCAGTTGGTAGAGCACTCGACTGTTAATCGAGTTGTCACAGGTTCGAGTCCTGTTCGGGGAGCCATTTATTTTTCACAAACCAGGCCTTTTCATGGAGAGGTGTCCGAGCTGGCCGAAGGAGCACGATTGGAAATCGTGTAGGCGTCACAAGCGTCTCGAGGGTTCGAATCCCTCTCTCTCCGCCATATAAGAACTTTTACATAAGAAAAGCCTGTTTACGAGGCCCGTTGGTCAAGTGGTTAAGACACCTCCCTTTCACGGAGGTAACAGGGGTTCGAGTCCCCTACGGGTCACCATAATTTTCTTTATCCCATGGAGGCTTAGCTCAGCTGGGAGAGCATCTGCCTTACAAGCAGAGGGTCGGCGGTTCGATCCCGTCAGCCTCCACCATTTTACCTTTTCAGAAGAAATTTGGATGGCTTAGAGTTTCTCTGGAAATAATAAAATAATATGCTAGTAATTTCGCGGGGTGGAGCAGCCCGGTAGCTCGTCGGGCTCATAACCCGAAGGCCGCAGGTTCAAATCCTGCCCCCGCAACCAACCTCTTACTAAGAGGAGATCTACAATAGTGTGGAGCTGTGGTGTAGTGGCCCAACATGCCTGCCTGTCACGCAGGAGACCGCGGGTTCGAATCCCGTCAGCTCCGCCATTTTTTTATTACAAGACATGAGTCATTAGCTCAGTTGGTAGAGCACCTGACTTTTAATCAGGGTGTCGTAGGTTCGAATCCTACATGACTCACCATTTGCCTTATTTACAGCATGCGCGTATGGCGGAATTGGCAGACGCACTAGACTTAGGATCTAGCGGGCGACCGTGGGGGTTCAAGTCCCTCTACGCGCATCCAAGAACAAGAAGAGTTTTCTTTCATCCTTTTACGAGGATAAGAGAAAGCTCTTTTTTTGCATACAAGCTCAAGCATTTTATGGTTGACATTGATTATTATTATCACTAATATCAAAGAGTAGAGTCACACGTACTTGGCGGGGAGAGATCGCAATTGAAAACGATTAAATACTGCTGTAGAAATGAAAAATTCGGATCCAAACAAATATATAAATCCTTGAAGCATGAATACCCGGACCTGAAACAGAAGAAGAAGGACTGTTTAGGTAATTGCAGGCATTGCAAGAAAGAATGTATCGCTATGATCGGGAAAAAGAAGCTGCTCTGCGCAGAGTCACCAGATTTACTTTATGCTCAAATTAAACAAATCATCACGGCTTCTAAGGCTGAAAGCGTGATGGCTTGAATGCGGACCTACTAAAATTGTTACTTCCGTTTGTATTTCTATGCACAATTCTGGTAATCTTGTATGTATGGGGAATACGCAAGAGATAACCATACAGAAAGGTGTGTGCACAGATGTTAAACGATACACTAACCAATGCGCTCAATGAGCAGATGAATTATGAGTTTTACTCCGCGCACGTCTACTTGGCTATTGCTGGTTATTGCGCTGCGGAAAGCTTGGACGGGTTTTCGAATTTTTTTAAGGTACAAGCAGAAGAAGAGAAGTTTCATGCCATGAAGATTTTCAAATTTATTAATGACCGCGGGAAAAAGGTCGAATTTGATGGTATGAATACACCAGTCAATCAATACGAATCGATTTTGGATGCTTTTGAGCATGCTTATTTGCATGAGCAAGAAGTGACCAAACGCATTTATCACCTGTCCGACTTAGCACTGAACGATCGAGAGCATGCGACGATGCAGTTCTTGAAATGGTTCGTTGATGAGCAAGTTGAGGAAGAAGCGATGTTCGACAGCATTATTAATAAATTGAAGCGCATTGATAAAGACAGCAATGCTTTCTATATGTTGGATGCGGAATTTGCACAACGCTCATTTACCCCACCAGCTGCGGAATAATTACATATCCTTTTTATGAGACAAAAACTTACTTGTTTCGCATAATTGCGAGAGGTAAGTTTTTTTCTTTTTGTTGACATACGGTTGTCAGGGTTTATTTTTTATATTAGAAGAAAAGAAGGGAAGTGCATCATGGAGAAATTAGATTTGGCCAAAACCTATAAAACATACTACACAGCCCCAACAAAGCCTCAGATTGTTGAATTTGCACCTATTTCTTATGTCACAATCATAGGAAAAGGGGACCCCAACGGTACAACCTTTGCTAGCGCCACAGAAGCGTTATACACGGTCGCATACGGTGTTAAGGGCTATAACAAGAAGGTGGAGAAAGACTTCACTGTAGCGAAGTTAGAAGGGCAGTGGTGGGTGGATGGCGATCCTAGAACTGCGTTGGAGTTACCGAGGGAGGAGTGGCACTGGAAGCTGTTGATTCGTATGCCGGATTTTGTAACGGCTGAAACGGTGGAAGAAGCACGAAGAGTTGCATTGGCCAAGAAAAAGGAGCTTAAGGTGATAGTTGATGTTGGTTATGAATCCTTACATGAGGGGACCTGTGTCCAAATGCTGCACGTAGGTCCGTATGCGACTGAACCGGAAACACTGGCTCATATGTATCAGTACATGGTCCATAATCATCTAAGTATCAGCGGACTTCATCATGAGATCTACTTATCGGACCCGAGGAAGGTAGAGCCTGCGAGAATGAAAACGATTTTGCGGTATCCGGTTCAAGCGATAGAAGTGGTGAAGGGGTGATTTTTGCTGTAAAATAGAAGATAATGTCGAGAAGCGAAGCATGGGGAGGGATAGCGGTTGCGAATACGCAGCATAACTGTGTTTGGACAAGCTATGGGTGTAATTGTCATCATGATCGGGTTGATGTATCCAGCCCCCGCTGCCCATGCCTCTTGGTTGGATCGGGTGAAAGAAATTTATCAATTGCCAAGCAATGTAGAGCAGATTCAGAAGGATTATGAGGCTACGAAGCAGCAATTAGAAGAACAGAAGGACAAACTATCGGAAGCCGTCAGGAAGTCCCAAGAAATCGAAGATCGTCTCTTGAGCCAGAATGAGTCGCTCAAGAAGGATAATGAGCAATTGCAAGAGCGGTTGAAAGCAATGGAACAAGTTGCACTGGATAAGGATAAACGTAATCGAAAAATAACCTACATGGTCATTACGGCAGCCGCGTTGGTTGTAGGCTATTTCTTGCTTGGACGCGTGTTTCGTCTGTTCGTATGGCAGAGAAAGAAGCGTGGTGGGATACGTTAACAAGCGGTTGTGAGGAGGTTGTGTGAATGGAAGTCGTCTTTGAAAATGCGAGCTTACAAGCTAGAACGGCAACACTGCAGCTTGAGCAAGGCGAAGCCGTACATGTGCTGCATCCCAACCAAATTGTAGCGTTCCAAGGGATGTCTGAGCTTAGAGTAGATGCTTTAATGAAGCTTCCAGGTATGTATAGGAAAAAGCGGCTGATTCAATCACAAGTGAGTGGGCCAGGACAGTTGCTATTGGGGCTGCCTGAAGCTTATAGTTTGGCTGTAGTGCCTTTAGAAGCTGAAGATGACCTATTGTATGAGTTTCGTCATGTCTTATTCTATACAGAGGGTGTGACCTTCACAACGCATTTGCAGAGCTTTAAGAATACATTGATTACGCAGGATTTAGTCAAAATGCAATTTCACGGTCCCGGTACGCTAGGCTTGTTGACAGCGGGTCCTTTGCATCAGATGGCCTTAGATCCTAAGCAACCTTTGTACATTGATGTTAGCTGTCTTGTGGCTTATCCGCGGCAGGCGAAGCTCCGACCTTGTGTGTACGGCAATACACTGGCTAGTCAGCATATGAACTATCACTGGGAGATTACAGGGCATGGTCATGTACTTATGCAACCATGTAAGCCAGATTCCAAATTGGACGAGCATATGAAATCGGAGAGCTTTCTTCGCCGAATCGCTCGGGAAGTGCTGCCATTTGGCGGGGTTTTCATCAAATAATAAAAAGCATGAAAAAATAGTTGCATTTGTTCTGAATACCTGATATATTATTCCTTGTCGCCTCAGAGAAACACATGCTGAGCGATTGAGAAATAACGACATGCGGAAGTGGCTCAGCGGTAGAGCATCGCCTTGCCAAGGCGAGGGTCGCGGGTTCGATCCCCGTCTTCCGCTCCAATATTTGCGCCCTTAGCTCAGCTGGATAGAGTATTTGACTACGAATCAAAAGGTCGGGAGTTCGAATCTCTCAGGGCGCGCCATTTACACTTTATTTTCACTACGGGACGTAGCTCAGCTTGGTAGAGCACCTGCTTTGGGAGCAGGGGGTCGCATGTTCAAATCGTGTCGTCCCGACCACTTAGTACTTCTTAATATGCGGGCGTAGTTTAATGGTAGAACTTCAGCCTTCCAAGCTGATCGCGCGGGTTCGATTCCCGCCGCCCGCTTAACAAGTTACAAACTCTGAAAGCCTTGATATATAAGGCTTTTTTTTTGTTTTCTGAAACTTCGTTTATGTCTTAATGCTACGATCAATAATCGCCGTTGTTGACGGTTTGTTGACGAATTATTTTAGAAGGATCAAATTTATCGAGTTTAGAAGCTGATTCTTTTTTAACCTTTTTTGAGATGTGTGCATAGATGTCTGCAGTTGTTTGATATTTTTTATGACCTAGTCGCTCCTGTATTGTTTTTAAATCGACGCCATCTTCGATTAAGAGCGAAGCAGCGCTATGTCTGAGATCATGAAGCCGGACAGGTTTAAGTTTATGTCGTTGAAGAAACTTCCGCCACCATAATGAAGGTGTACTATGGTAATAAGGCTTTCCGAACCCGATATGAAATACAAAAAATCTATCGCCACCTTGCCAGGCATCCCCGATCTTTAACCTACTAATTTTCGACTGGTGATGAAAATCCTTTAGCTCACGCATGTACCATTCAGGCATATCGACAATCCGCTTTGAAGATTCCGTTTTAGGCGACTTAACAATGGCTTCTCCGTTTGCTGTAAGAGGTATGCTTTGCTGAATGCTGATTGAATGCTCATCATAGTTTACATACTGCCATTCTAAGCCCAGTAGTTCACCGCGGCGAAATCCACCAAGTAATGAACCTAAACAGAACAGACGCCATATCGTAGGCTCTTTAAACAATGCCTCAATCAAATGCCCATCTTTCCTGCTACCTGGCGACTTCAAATCATTGATAAAGTTTGAAAATAGGGGGGGATATCATTGGGAATTGCTCGTATTGGACGGTTAGAGAAAGCTTTTCAGCAGGAGGAAGAAGAATCGAAACCGTTAAATATCATTCTTGGATCATTGAATTACACTAATGATACAATGATACTTTGTGTAAATAATGGTTTCTCTGGATTCTCTGGAACAATTGCCGAAGGCAAAAAGTGTATGGAAGATCATCCAGAAAACATGTATTGTATTTTGAGTGATTACCCAGATGATACATGTGTAGAGGACCACTAGAAGGGGCCAAACATCGATATAGGGAAATGTAAGGTGACATTTTTGTCATGATGGCAGGGTCAATAACATATTTTCGCTTATCAGCAATTTTAATTGCTCTGTGATATGGAGGTTCTATCATATGTCGATCTGGGGAGAGCGATTGGGTAAGGTTCTGAAGGTGAGCGGGCAGCTGCTCTGGCGGTTTGTGCGCAGTTTTTTGATCCCGGTTCTCATAGTTATAGTGAAATATCTGTGTATTGCTCTGTGGTGGCTGCTGAAAAAGCTAGGGGCACTGCTTAGGGCCGGTTATATCCGTATCCCGAGAAGGCGTACGATCGCCGTGTCGCTGCTCGTCGTGTTGCTCATGGGAATCGCCACAAGCTACTACATCCCAGCATTTAGGCCGAGTTTTATGACTAATGTTATCTCCGTGTTCAAGGAGAAAGGCGGCAAAGAGCAGCATCAGATGGCGCTGAGAATTCTTAACGGGAGCTGGGAAGAACAGCAGCAGGCGGCGAAAGAGGTGCTGGGCGGGGTGGGTATTGCCGCTATTGAAGGAGATGCCTTCCCGCAAGCCGGCTCAACGTTTGTCATTCCGCCGGAATTGGTACTGCTGACCGATGATGCCAGCCGGAAGGCTACTGGTGGACGTCTCACTTTGGAGCAATTCACGTTCATGCTGGACGATTTCGGGTTTCCTTTTGCCGAGGGGAAAGACCCCGTATTGCTGATGCAGACCGGCATTCGGGATTGGGTGAGTGCGGCGCAAGATGATCCTGATCAGCCAGGCGCGCACGCTCCGCTGTTCCTGCAGGCGATGGCGCAACAGCAGCTTCCGGCCGTCGATTTGACGGTGGTGGATTGGGAGCCGACAGAATATCGATTGACCTATCTCGAGATGGAAGTGTTCCTTGGAGCATTCATCCAAGCGCTTCCGCAAGAGCAGCAGCGGACAACCGGATTGCTGGATTGGCTTGGCGGCGGAGTGGCTTACGCGGCAGATGCGCCTGGTGCATGTACTTACGCGAAGGAGTGGTTCAGCAAGATCGGGGAGAAGAACGGGGTCGGAACGCTTACCAGCTTCAATATCGGGCTTATTGGCCAATTGGTGTCTACGCTGACAGGATTAGCGATCGAAGCGCTTGGGGAACTCGTAGAAACGGTCATGTCTGTCTTCGGCCTTGCGCTTAAGGTGATGAAGCTGGGTATGCTCTACTGGTCGATTGAAGTTAAGATAGAACCTGCGCCTGGGGAATTGCATAAACAAGCGCCAGACGAGGCGGATCAAAAAATTACTTATATCGCTACTGCTGGCGTGAACGAGAAGAAATACAAAGCGTACTTGGACGGCTGGTCCGCAACACCGCTTGCCAAAGATATTAAGGATTGCCTGTCTTTCGCAGGTCTTCCTATGCCGACTGATACTGGTGAAATCGCCGCTGATGTTGAGAATTGGAGTGTAGAGTGGGACCTCGTCCAAGGCGGGGGTACACATGCATTGATCGGTTTGGATAAAAATAAGTTCGATTTCAAAGGCCAGCTGCAGATGAAGCTGGAGCGCGTTGACAAGATCAAGGGCCAAGCCAAGCTGGTAGTCGATGTCACGGATGAAAAGGTGAAAAATCATGAGGGCAAGGGGAAAATCGCCACTGTCACCGCCCGCGCATTGGTGGAAACCAGCGCACCACCGGAGCTTGGCATTTTGCTCGGCGCGGCAAGTAAAGGGGCCGACGCAGCGGAATCAGGAGTTTTCGAATTACTCTCGATGACAGACGCCTTGATCGATCTTGCTGCAGGATGGTTCCAGGAAATGGTTGAACCAGAGGCTTATGGTTACACACACGTAACGTATCATGCACCAGAGTATGTGCAGTATTCCTATGAGGGTTGGGTATCGGCTGTATCGCAATGGGAGGAAACGAATGATCTCGGCGGCGGAAGCGAGACATATAAGACGAATGCATACGGACGCTGGAATATGACCCTGAGTTCGCTTAGCGATATGAAATTCGGTGGTCCCATGTTGGTAAGCGACAGTCAGGGGACAGTGAAGGCTTCATCCCAGTACCGAGTGTCTACGAGCAATACGGGTGAGTGTTACGGCGGGACGGTGACCACAACGAGGGAAGGCTCAAGTTCGGGTCAATTTTCGTTTGCAGGCAAAGCGGGCGGAAGATTAACCAGAACCGGCTCTGAAAAAGAGGGATATACATTCAAGTTTGAGCCAACCTTCGGATATATTAATTCATCTCAACCAGACCATCCTTTGAAGATCACATATATACAGACTCCGCATGGATGCGAATATGTTCGCTCGGCAAAATGGGAAAGTAATAGCACGATATATCCGCGCATCGATTTTGATCTGTTGAAGGCGAGCATGACATCGAAGGAGGCTTACCCTAAGACAATCACCGGCAACCAGACAATCACAACGGAGACCGGAGCCAAGGTGATGTGGACTTGGAATCTGACGCGAGTCGAAGGCAATCCGAATGCCAAGAACAGCGGGCCGGTGAGTAATAAGCCAGTGGGTGGCTAAAATAACAAAGAGCCTACCCTATCGCTAAGCGATCGGATAGGCTCTCTTCATTTTAGAATACTTTCGTTGTCCAGGACTCACAGTTCCAAGTATCTGTCACTAAATCGCGATAGAAGTCAGGTTCGTGAGAGATTAGGAGGATGCTGCCTTTGTAAGCGCGCAGTGCACGCTTCAACTCGTCCTTCGCATCAACTTCCGATGCTTTCGGTACAAGATCAATAATCCCAGGGTAAATTAACACTTTTCTTGTATGATTCATCTGGATAAAGCGTATAACTGAAAACTTTATCGTTGTAGTTAATTTTTCCGTAAACTAAACAATATAAAGTTCTGTATCCGGTCCCTTGAGGACTTATACTTACTTGAGGAAACGCAGTTGGATAGTATGACACATATATGAGAGCCGGATACACAGCATCATCTATTAGTTGTGCCGAAGCATATTTGAAATACTCACTCATATCCGTTAAACTAACCGCTATATTATAACCTGTATTATCAGTTGGTGTAATAACATTATAAGTAAAATGATAAACGTTATTTTTATAAGTACGAGACGAGTAGTTGCTATTCAAATAATTTTCTAATTCTACATTTAATAAACTCAGTTTGCCAAGTGATTCCGGCTGTTTCGTACGAGCTAGAAAGCTTATTACATCACTTGATGGAATAGCTAAATTTATTTCTGCCTGACTGTTAACTCCAGCAGATACTACTCCAATGACCTCACCGCTCATATTAAAAAGAGCCCCACCACTACTTCCATGATCAACAGGTGCAGAAAGTTGAATAAAAGGATAGTTAGAAATAACTCTATTTGTTGAACTTACAACGCCGGTAGTAAGACTATTTTTATAACCAAGAGGTGACCCAACAGCAACTATTTGTTGACCTAATGTAATTTTGGACGAGTCTCCAAATATAGCAATTGGCGGTGTATAACTGCCCGAAGGCTTAATCAAAGCGAGATCTCGGTCAGCATCCTTTAATAAGAGTTCATCACTAATGTAACTTTCCCCGTTTGTAAATTCAATTTTAAGATGAACTGCATCTTTAGCGACATGATAATTTGTTAACACCCCATCGTTGGTTACAATACCACTGCCACTTCCAAGCGGTTTATAATTTGAATCCAAAATTTCGATGTATACAATCCGGTCTCCCAGTTTTCCAACTTCCTCAACAGATAATGTATTGGGCTTAGAGGGTGCTGGTATCGCTATCCCATGAGACTTCAGCACCAAGGGATTCACTCACAAACCGAACCGGAACCAAAGTAGATCCATTGACTACTTGAGGCTCCACCTCCAAATCAATAGACGATTGCTGATTATTTCGAACAACCCAACCTTTCTTTACACCTATTTGCAAACTAATGGATATTGTGGCATTTCGCGCATTCACTGTCTGAGTTTCCTGTACCCAGCCCACAGTGGCACCGAGCGTGCACCCAATGCAGTCACCGATCTGCCAAGCTGATGCTATACGGTAAAACATTTCTATGTCGGCATTGTGGGAACATGGCTTATCAATCACAACTTGACCGCTATTTAGACCGTATGCTGAGTAAGTCACAGAAGCTCAGAGCGCGGTTAGGAGGCTCGCGGAACACAATGGAGCCAATACCTCATAAGCCTAAGGGAATGCACTGGAGAACATATTGGAGGCTCCACAGAGCGATTGAGCGCACCGAGTGTAGGATGTGGGCTGGAGTAACCGAAGAGTTAAACACTAAAATACGTAGGGTAGGTGGTTTGTAATGGTTAGTTAAATCAGATAAGACAGTTCTGAAAAATGAAGACTCTGCGCAATCGGAGAAAGTCAGACCTTATGCACAATAATGGGTTCATTCATCATTTTTAATGGATGGAGGATAGATGTCTAATTCATTTATCCCGATGATCAAATAAAATGATTCAAGATAACATGAGGGTGGTGTGACTCGAACCTTGGACAATTCCGACGATTTGCCGAAAGATGCGCATATAAACAGTACGAACGTGATACAGGTTAATGAACAATCAACCATTGTTAAAGTTGGGGATGGATGCAAACCTAAACGCAATTCCTGTAAAAAAAAATCGGGGAATCTCAAAAGAAGAGGCAAAATCGCCGAAAAGGTATGCGGTAAGATTTTTCAAAAATGCAATTCCGATCCCAAGCTTTACTTTAGATCAGTGGATGTCCGACCTTCCGCACTTGTACAAGTCGAAAATAAATCGAATTGTATTATGTATGCTTTGGTAACACTGGGGGATGGACGTGTTATATCGGAGAGTATCGAGCAGGAACAACAAGTTACGATCGATGTTCCAAGTATTAAAAACCTAATAATTGAATGTAGTGGCGAGGAAAACAGTTTCTGTAGAGGCTTGTACGCTGTTTATCTTCGACCTGTTTTGATTAGACGCAGAAAGAAAAGAAGAAAAGTGTATTAAAAAACGTCAACTGTAAGCTGACGCTTTCATTGGTTTTTCTTTCGAAGGTCGGTTCCCTGTTATTAGGCTAAATAACGGGGAGTCAAACTGAGTTCGAAGGTAACTGTTCCTGCAGTGCTTGAAGTAATTGATATCTCATCAAACTTCACGACAGTGAACGCGACCGCTTCACCTGCGGTGAGGGGATCGATGAGTGCCGGTATCGTTACAGTAGTGTTATTTAATAAGAACGTCAACGTAATAGTCGTCGCAGCAGTGGGAGTACTTAGAATCTTTAGGTAACCTGTTGCACTAACTGCAATATTAGAGAAGTAGATTTGTTCAGCAGTAGCAGCAACTAATGTTCTTGCACCGACTATACATACTTTATCTTGTACGTTATTATCCTGGCATCCGTCATTTGCAAACCCGAAAGAAACATTCTCACATGACATAATCCAACATCCTTTCACATGTTTATTTTTAATTCATCATTTGAATCCTTACAAAGAATAGCGTGGAGTCAAACTGAGTTCGTAGGTAACTGTCCCACCTTGGATGGAAGCRATGATTATAGTAGTTAAATTCGTGAAAGTGAACGCAACGGTTTCTCCTGTCGTGAGGAGTTTAGCTACTCCCTGATTTAGATTTTGAATTAGAACAACCGCACCCGGGGGAGCGCTTAAGAGTTTAAAATAGCCTGTGGCAGTAACCGGGGTATTGGAATTATAAATTCTTTCTACTAAATTGCCTGGAGCTAGCGTTCTTGAAGCGATTAGGCATACTTTATCTTGGACTCTATTAACCCTGCATCCGTCGTTGGCAAATCCCCTAAACATTTGGAACAAACCTCCCTTCTAGTTGTCCATGGTATTATTAAATGAAAAAGTTACTTCGATTGGGATGGACAAGAATGGAATGGATTACCTAAAAATGAGCGGATATTTGTCGATTTGAATAGCAAGGATATAAACTTTTACAACATTTTTTAATTGACAGCGCTAAGTCTTGTAAGACGTGACACCCACAAATCAGGAACATTGTGCAGCTAGATGACGTTCCTAGACCAGGTGGGAAGTCATTGAAGGTGGTCGGTGATCGGATCACATTTGAAGAGCAGCAAACAAGAATCGGTAAACCGGCTGCGGTTAATATTGAATTAGAGAAGGGGTGAGTTAAAGGTATACATACCTAATACGCAGAATAATCTTCGAAAAGATTGGAGTCGGATAAGGGGAGATTAGCGGTGAAATTCTACGCGAATAAATACCAACGCAAAATGTTCCGTCACTTGGCGAAAAAGGAAATTAATAAAGAGTATCGAAGAATGAAAAGCAAAATCCCAAAAGTAGAATAATTACTTGTATTAGACAGCGTTAAAGTAAATCAAAAAATGAAAAGCAAAAGCCCAAATACAGAAAAATCACTTGTACTAGACAGCTTTAAAGCATTGGAAAAACAGCAGGATCGAGAAATATACAAAGATTGGGTGTTATTATCGATTATATTACTTCTTCTTGCCAGCTGCTTTGGTGTTTGGGTGATCCTGGATCACTAAACTCTAAACGCCGATATTTGAGAACTGATTTGTGTTAAAATGAAGCCAATTAATATTTGAAAGGGAAGTGATCCTATGAACGCCCGCGAATTGAAACTGCTTGAAGAAACCGAAATTGATCCCTTTGAATATAATCCGATCACTGATCTGTTCGATAAATATGCTAATAATCGTTTTGAAGGAGATATCGAGGAACGGAGCTTTCTAGTAGCCTTAGTCGCTGTTCAATCTGAAATGCTGAAAAAGTACGCATGGCATGAAGAAAAGGTCAAATGGCTGTTTAAGATGTTGGGCAATAAGAACTTAATGCCTAATCTCGAAATGGAATATGATAAACAGCGCACTAAGAAAATACGGTCTATGAACTAGACAAGCAGCTTCCCCGATATTCGGGAGAGGCTTTTTTATTGTTGTACACTCACCATACGTTTAATGGATTATCGCTGTAGACGGTTAAATAGACAGTTCTCCTTACTTTATACATCATTTTTAGTCGATTGTATCAGTTAGGCATAATTGAGCTGCTATCTATGAGATTCGATGCTATGAAGCTTAATTTCTCGCTGAAGATGAGCCCTTGTTCATGTAACTGGGGCTCTTCTATTTTAGGATTGTCAGCGAGACAATGGGAAGCTTACAATAGGCGATATACGCACTTAACTTACAATAGAAATAACAAAGAAGGAGTCGTGTCATCATGAACGCCATTGAAAGTCGTATCCATGGGTTACGTCAGTATCAGACAGCTCTAACTGCGCCAGATGATCTTAGCGCATTCTGGGAGCGGGCTTACAAGGAGGCTTCACAAACCTTGTCTTATACCCGGGAGCCGGTCGCATCCCCTTTTGTACTAGCAGAAGTGAATAAGATCGTCTTGGAGGGAGCGGAGGGAACACCTATCCATGCCTGGTTGATGCTGCCGAACGTAGAAACGAACCCAAGGAAAGTTCCATGTGTCGTCACATTCCCCGGCTACTCTGGCTCCAAGGGGAAACCCGAGGATCATGCAGCTTGGTTGCTCATGGGGTACGCAGTACTTGCGGTTGATGTTCGAGGGCAAGGCGGCGATAGCGGTAACATGCTGCCGCAGGAGCACGGCATGACGAAGGGGTGGATCACGCAGGGCATCCTCGATGCCGAGAAGAGCTATTATCGTGCAGTTGCCATCGATTCCCTGCGCGCTGTGCAATGTGCGCTGGAGCAGCCGGAAATCAATAGCGAGCGCGTATTCGTGTTCGGAGGGAGCCAAGGCGGTGGGCTTACCCTGCTCGTAACTGCGCTCGAGAAGCGCATCCGAGCAGCAGTTGCCCATGTGCCGAATCTGTGTCACATGGATCTTGGCCTATTGAATTCCGTCAGTTCCCTTAGTGAGGCGGCTGAATTCGTTACGAGATTCCCAGATCACTTGCCAGACGTGCTGAAGACGCTATCCTATTTTGATATCATGAACCTCGGGGATCGTATCGGGCAGCCCGTTCATGTGACGGTAGGACTAAAGGATATGACCTGCTTGCCGGAGACCATATTTGCCGCCTATAATCACATTTCATCTGAGAATAAATCCATTGAGGTTCACCCATTCATGGGCCATGCGCTGCCGGCGGGTTTTCATAGTGCAGCGCATGCGTACTTCTCTAAGTGGTAAGCACTTCATACAAAGTTACATCGTTTTTCGATGTTCCTTCGGAGAAACGCCGAAAGCTTATTGTTACAGCAACGGACAGCACGTTCTCAGCAGGGAAGATCGGTGTGTATACGCATTTGCTAAAGGCTTATTTTGATGAAGTTGTGGTAAGTATTGCTCCATAATTTGCCGCATGGTTGGATATCCTATACCAAAAAGGAGATGCCAACAGATGAAGCAAGAGGATTCGTTTGCTGAAGTATTCGAACTCATGGAATCTGCTTTTCCTGATACGGAGATAAGAACGTATGAAGGACAGCGATCACTGTTATCGCATCCGAACTATCGAATTGATGTGGAGAGAGATGCTCAAGGGCAAATGCTTGGTTTTCTGGCAAGTTGGAGCTTTAGCACGTTTCGATTTGTGGAGCATATTGCGGTCAATGCTGCAATAAGGGGCGGCGGGATTGGCAAACAAATGCTGACGGCTTATATGAGCAGTGGTACTACGCCTATTGTGCTAGAAGTGGAGCCACCGGATGCGTCAGATGCGACAGTTGCAAAGCGGAGAATTGAATTTTATAAGCGCTGTGGCTTTCATTTGAACCTATTCCCTTATGCACAGCCTCCTCTCAGAGAAGGGCAGGCGATGCTGCCTCTACGTATCATGAGTTCACCTGATCCATTGACGGAAACCGAGTTCATACCCTGCAAGAACATCTTGTACACAGAGGTATATAAGTAATCTGTAAGCTCGGATTAGGCAAAATAGTGATCAAACAGCTACTCTACCTTGAGTAGCTGTTTGTGCGCGATCACACAAAAATGGAAACACTTACCACCGCGAAAAAGTTGTCAGGCTAAAACGAACTATGCTAGTCTAACATAGACAAAAAATGCCGAATCTCGGAGCATCAAAAGCTCCGGTACGGGGGACTTCTTTACTTGGGGTGAATGAATGCTCAGTTAGTCAAAGGCTAATGGGGCGCACTAGGGAAAACCTCTTCCCGAACCCGTCAACTAACCTCGGAGGCTTCAAGGAGGCACAACGTTTTGAAACTTTTTACAAAAAGCTTTATTTGTTCATGCGCTCTTCTAGGCGCAGCTATTCCCATGTTCGCCGCGCCTGCCGCGTATGCTTCTGCGCCAGACGCTTCTGCGGTGAAGGTTCAGGTCAATGACGAATTGGTGCAGTTCCCTGAAGTACAGCCGTTTATTGATACGGAAGGTACACTTCAGGTGCCACTACGTGTATTGTCGGAGAAGTTAGGCTATCAAGTGGACTGGGCGAAGCAAGGCGATGAAGTCGTCGTCACCCTAATGAACAAGGAGCAGGCGATTCAACTAACAACGGACGAAGAGCAAGCTGTCGTGAACAGTAAGTTGGTTGAATTAGAGAGCAGTCCGACGTTGCTGGAGGGAAATACTTACGTTCCACTACGTTTCATAACAGAGACGTTTGGATCTGAGATCGCTTGGAATGATGCGAATAAAATCGCCATCGTGGAAGTCGACGGTAAGACCCACAAGCCAGCTTGGATTGCACCTCCGCCTACAGTAGCCCCAGTAGCAAAGGTTGTTCAGCCAGCTGTATCAGCTCAAATTATTCAAGCTGCGACGACTTTTCAAGGAACGCCTTACCGATGGGGTGGAACAACACCCAAGGGCTTTGATTGCTCTGGTTTCGTTCGTTATTTGTATGAAGCCAAAGGCATTGAGCTTCCCCGCACATCCGTGCAAATGTATGATCAAGCGGGTGCGAGAGTGACGGATTTGAAAGCAGGAGATCTTGTCTTCTTTGCTTCAGGCATCGTTAATCATGTGGGTATTTACATGGGAAATAATCAATTTATTTCGGCTACCACATCCAGTGGTGTAACGGTTGATAGTCTCGCTAGCTCCTATTGGAGCTCAAGATATGTAGGCGCAAAACGCGTACTTTAAGTTAGGGACTAAATCAGATAAAAGCAAGATGATTCTAGAGCGTATGTTCGTTATATCTTTCACAAATGAAAGATTAGCGGGCAGACGCTCTTTTTTTGCGCGAAAATCTGCGATTTTTATCGAATTTTTGAGAATTATAGCCTATAATGAAAAAATGGTTGGAAGAAAGTAGGTGACGCGTACGTCATGCAAGTCAGTGTCTGGAAAAACTGGTTTCATAAAATAAAACTGTCAGGTCGAACAGATCGCATGTACAACGTGGAAACGGGTCCTGCCATACCGGAAGACATTCGGGAAGTGATTGAGCAATTTTTTCAAACCTATAACCACTTCAAAGGGGCAAGGCAATTCCAGACGGATACGTTTATTAAAGAAGTATTCTACGCGACGAAGCAAGATCCGAAGGATCGCCGCTCTATAGATGAGATGGAAAACTATATTCAGAGCAAAAATGTCAATCGGTTGCGACTGAAATCGTATGTGATTGATGAATATTTACGCTTGGACGAGAATTTGTGTATGATCGGTGTGACACGGGAGTTTAGTAATGCCCATCGAAATCGTGTGCTTTATTTTATCGTGAATGAGGACGGCGCGTGGCGGTTTCATCATATCGTGAGATCACATCATGGGAAAATTCTTGAGAAGTTTCAAGTGAAGGAACAGGTGGGATTCGTGGTTGGGGATGAGAAGGTAGCGCTTCTGTTTCTAACGCATGCAAATTCGGCGGATGCTGCCTATTTGTTGGGAGATTACGTCCATTCAGAAGGGTATCTGGAAGTGGAGCAAGAGGTAAGCGGTCAGCTCTATTATCGGATTGTTCGGATGAATCGGGTGCATTAATAAGGTTAAATAATCAAGTGAACCAGCAATGAATAGGCTTTGCTCAGTCGAGTAACGCTTATTTGGTGTTGGCGAAGGCAGGGGGAGCATGTGGACATGGGCCACCTCCTTGTGAAAGAATAGAACTATCATTCAACAGGTCAAGAGATAGGTGTACATGCCTGAAAGGGAGGCAAAGATGGAGAAAGATCCTAGGGAGCTGCAGGAGCAGTTTTGGAAAAAGGTGAATGGTGAGCAGTTAGGGCAGCTTCTGCAAAACATTGCCGTGAGCATTCAGCTAAAGCCTAGTAAGCTGGCTTTCGTGTGTATAGGGACGGATCGCTCAACAGGGGACTCTCTGGGGCCGGTTGTCGGAAGTAAGCTTGCAGAGTTAGGCTATCCACACGTAATTGGTACACTAGCGGCACCGTGTGATGCCAGTAACTTGGCGATGCGCTTGCAGGAAATCCCACCGGGTGTTGTGGTTATTGCGATAGATGCTTGTTTGGGTCAAAAATTAAGCGTGGGCCTGTATCAGTTTTCGAACCAGCCGTTGGCTCCAGGAAAATCAGTTGGTAAAGTGTTACCACCCATTGGTGATTACACGATTGCGGCGATCGTGAATATGGATGGGCCTAGACAGTATAATGTGCTGCAAACGACTTCGTTATATCATGTGCTTAGGATGGCGGATGAAGTGACCCAAGCAATTAGCTATGCAATTCCTTTGTAGCGGAGGGCAGCAAAGACAAGGAAGATCGGAGTGATAAGTGAGATATGGGGCCAGGTGGACCAGGGGGTATGGGACGGCTTTCCGACCGGAATCGGCCGAAGGCGAAATTGAAGGATGTATCGATACGAAGGATTTTGGTTTTGTTCAAAAGGTATTGGGGACAGCTCTTAGTAATTATAGGCTTGGCGCTGCTTGCGGCAGTGATTGGGTTGATCCCGCCATTAGTCATGAAGGAAATTATTGATACAGCCATCCCGCAGGGACGTGTCCAGCTATTGTCTGTGATGGCGCTGTTGTTAATATTGCTGCCCGTTTTGAGCGGTGTGCTTGGCGTATGGCAAAATCACCTCAATACCAAAGTAACCCAAGGGGTTATTCGGGATTTAGGGCAGTCGTTATTTCACAATTTGCAGCGGCAATCGATGGCGTTTTTCACGGATGCGCGCTCTGGAGAAATTGTTCAGCGGATCACGGGCGATGTGCAATCCGTACAGAGTGTGGTTACCTCGATCGTTGTCTCCTCGATCACGCAGATCGTAATTGTCTTCACGACAATTGGCATCTTGTTTGCACTAGATTGGAAGCTAGCGATCATTTCAGTGCTGATTCTTCCTCTTTTCGTGCTGCCTGTGAAAAAGGTATCCAAGGTGCGGAAAGCATTGAGACTTGAAACGCAGAAGGTGCGCTCGGACATTACCTCACAGCTGAATGAGAACTTCGGCATCTCAGGTGCGTTATTGACGCGGATTTTTGGCAGAGAGAAGCAGCAGGAGCTTGAATTCACGACGATGAATCAAAAGGTGATGGATCTCGAGCTGCGGCTCAATCTCGTCGGTCGTTGGTTCGGGATGGCAACGAGCACGCTAGGGCCGTTAGGCACGGCAATTATTTATATCTATGGAGGCTACTCCGTTATTCAGGGAGATATGACGTTAGGCTCTATCGTCGCGTTCACGGCGTACTTAGGGCGGTTGTATATGCCTGTAGGGACACTGTTGAACCTGCAAGTAGAGGTAGCGACAGCATTGGGGGTTTTCCAGCGTATTTTTGAGTATCAGGACATGGAGCCTGATGTTATGGATTCTGAGGGCGCGCGCCAGCTGGGGACAGTGGCGGGGCGTGTGAGCTATAAGCAGGTGTCTTTTGCTTATAAGGCAGGGGAACAAGGGAAAGCAGGGCACAAAGGGAAGTTAGGGGATCCAAGGCGGGAAGGGAAGCCGAGGGATCGGGGCGAAGCGGGGCAGGAAGGGAAGCCGAGGGATCAAGTTAAAGCGGGGCTTAAGGAGAAGCCAATTCAGTATGCGCTGCGCGACGTGACCTTTGAGGCGCAGCCTGGTGAGATGGTCGCGCTCGTTGGACCTAGCGGCGCCGGGAAGTCGACGCTGATCGGGATGATCGCGCGGCTGTACGACCCGACGGCCGGCGTTGTCGAGGTCGACGGCGTGAACGTCCGCGACGTGGGGTTAGCGTCGCTGCGCGCGCAGATCGCGTATGTGACGCAGGAGTCTTTTCTGTTCCACGCGACCATTGGCGACAACTTGCGCTTTGCGCGGGAGGACGCTACGCGTGAGGAGATGGAGGCCGCTTGCCGGCAGGCCTACATCCACGACTTCATCGTGTCGCTCCCCGAAGGGTACGACACGATGGTCGGAGAGCGCGGCCACCGGCTCTCGGGTGGCGAGCGCCAGCGGATCGCGATTGCTCGCGCGATCCTGAAGCGCCCGCGCATCCTCATCCTCGATGAGGCGACGTCGCACTTGGACTCGGAATCCGAGTCCTATGTGCAGGCGGCGCTCGAGGAGCTGATGCAAGGGCGCACGACGCTCGTGATCGCGCACCGGCTCTCCACGGTGCTTGCCGCCGACCACATTCTGGTGATCGAGGCGGGCGGCGTCGTGGAGCGGGGCACGCACAGCGAGCTGCTCGCACTGGAAGGGCTGTACGCGCGGCTGTACAGCACGCAGTTCGCGAAAGCTGCCGAGGAGGCAGCGAAGTAGGCGGGCTGTAAGGCCCGAAAAGGGCCATACAGCAGGGCGGATCGCCTGCGGTGCAGTGGTTAACGCCCCAAAAGGGCACTAAAGTCGAGCATCGCCCACCGAATGGTAAATAAAAAAGGGATGTTCCCAAGGTCAATTGACCATGGGGAACATCCCTTTCGTTGTTAAGTGCTTAATTTGTTTAAATGAACAAGTAGCTGGCATAAGTGTTCGAATTTAACGCAGGAGTAGGGCGAGGAGAAAACTAGTAAGCCAAATTAGAGATTTGACTGGACAACTCCACTCAAATCAGAGAAATGAGTCCGTTACTCCACCCGAACATTCCCCTGAGGGCTAGCTGCTCCCGCGATGGAGCCAGCATGGCCGGCAATCGAATCGCCGCTATCGTTTTCCGCCAACGCTGCCGGATCCAGTTTGGCTCCTTCACGCAGTAAGTAACCGAAAAACAATATATAGTACGACACAATGATGAAGAAGACACCTGCGGTGACAGGATCTCTCGTAAACTGTGAGAAATCAGCTGGAGTAATGGTCGTTGTTGACCCCGTGGAAATGGCAATAGCAGCGTAGCGATACGCGATGCGACCAAGGAATAGAACAAGGACGGTAACTTCGATCCAGAGATGTGTGCGATAGTACCAACCATCACTCCGATGCTCGAAGCGGGTATGGCGAATGGCGGTTCGCCCAAGCAGGGCGCCACCTGCAAGTCCGATCAGATAGCCGATGAAATGGATGGGGTGCACGAAGCCAAGGAGGAAAATGATCCCCCCGAAGAGGCTAAATACGGACAGACGAAAGGTGAGTCTGCCGCGGGAAAGCTTTTGAAAGCCAATGGTGCGCTTTGCCCGTCGATAGATAAAAAAACCAAAGATAAGGAACGGAATCACATAATGCAATGCGTCCTGCATGGGGGAGCACCTCCAAACCTGTCATCGTATTTCCTTATTGTAGCAAATTTGGACGGCCCATCGTGAGAAATGTTATTCCGTTTACAAAATTATGTCATACACTTAATAGTAGTTCGATAAACTTACTATTACACACTCTAAGTGCCGCAAGGAGTTGACGGTAAATGGCTCTGATCACTCATGTTAATGTATGTAACGAAGTTAATGAAATTTACTGTTGTCTTCGTAATAAAATCGTGAAGCTGGACGCGCAACAAAAGGAGCAATTTTGCAAAGGGTGTAAAATGTTCGCAGGTGGAGCAGTGGGTTACAAGCAAGGCGTTTCCTGTGTGTGGGAGGATATGCGACTCGTAAGCAATCCGCATGTTGTCCTAGATCCAGCCCAGGAGTTTAAACATAATCAAATCCGCCAAGTGCCGCCCGAGGGTCCGGCCTTATTTGTATATACACCCACATGGTAAAACACGTACTGTTTGATTTTGACGGGACACTTGTCGATTCCAGGGCGTTGCTGGTTAAACTCTATAATGAAATGGCGAGTCAATATCGTTTCCGCCCCATACGTGAACAGGACTTGGCCCCTTTACGCTCGATGTCGATTTCTGAACGAGTGGATCGCCTGGGAGTGCCCGTGCTCCAAATTCCTAAGCTCATGGTGACTGGGCGGCAGCTGTATCACGAGAATATTCGATCGCTGCATATTGTGCCTGGTATGAAAGAGGTCATTGCGAAGCTCTCTGCACAGGGGGTTAAGAGTTCGATCCTTTCTTCCAATTCAGAAGCGAATATCCGTCTATTCCTGAAAAAAAACAAGCTGGAGGGTGCGTTTAAGGAGATCATTTCAGCGAAGCATATTTTCGGCAAGCACCACTCAATTCGGAAAGTGATGAAACAATGGGGAACCACGCCCGCGCGCATGATTTATGTCGGTGACGAATTACGGGATATTGAATCGTGTAAGAAATTAGGGGTGCCTATCGTCGCTGTGACATGGGGGTATGATTCTCCCCAACTGCTGCTTAGTGGAAATCCGGACCACATCGCAAACACCCCTGGAGAGCTGTATCGGATGCTAGCGAGCTTAAGTTAAGTTGAGAAAAATGAATAGCAGGAGCCGCCACAGGAGGACTGGGGGGGCTTTTCGTGTTGTCATGAAGGCGCACAGCGCAGAATTAGCAGTTAACCTTTCTTTTCAAGTAAAATAAGACGGAGAAAGATGAAGTCAGATAAGCGATGGGAGAGATAGCATGCTTTTTTATTCGATTATCCTTGTGATTACGGCTGTCGATCAGCTGTCTAAGTATTGGATACGCTCGGTGATGAAGGTTGGGGAATCCATGCCCTTTTATAAAGATTTCATTTCGTTTACTTATTATCAAAATAGCGGGGCAGCAGGCAGTTCACTACAGGGATGGGCTCCCGTATTGGGCATACTTGCGGTTCTTATTGTCGTAGGGATCTGGTGGTATCGCAGAAATGGGGGGCTTCCAGGTCCGTTAAAACAAAGCGCAGCTGCGCTCTTAGTTGGTGGGGCAATTGGCAACGGAATAGAACGGCTTCTATTCGGAAAGGTCACGGATTTCATTGTCGTTCACTCCGGAAATGGTGTCATGAATCTAGCTGATATTGCCATTAATTTGGGTGTTGTGCTCTATGTGGTGGACATGCTGTTATCGCAGAAGGGTAAATTGAAGGGAAATAGGGAGGGTTCACAATCCTCATAGGTATAAAAGCCCATAAAATTAGAATCTGTATAGATATAAAGGACTAATTGTGTTATCCTTCAAGTAGGAATACGTTATTGGAGGGATGGTCACATGAAAGTCGATCGACAACTACTTGTTGATGAGTTTTTTGCGATGATTCGAAAGTTGAACCGCACGGGTTCCGATATTATGCATGTGAGGGAATTTTTCTGGCGGTCCTCTGAAATTCGCGGATTTATCCCGCCAACAGTCGAGTTTATGACGGTTCTCAAAACGTATAATGTGGTACTTTTTCACGAGTTTCGTAAATCACTTGTGCCACACACAAGTATGCATATCCTAGCCAATGTTTATATGGAAGCAGGCGATGCGCTGGTTAGCTTGGGTATCACAAGTCTGGAAGAGCTCGAATTAGCGGTTAAAGGCAGAGTATTAACGAAAACGTAACTAGTTGTTATGTTACCTCGATAGAGGTTTTCTCATAATGTAAAAGCCCAAGCGAAGTAGCAAGTCGCTTGGGCTTTATTCGTGGTATTAGTCTTCTTTCTTCTGCTGCAGGGCTGCGAGCAGCTTGTCGGCAAGCGAGTTGCCGAGCCCAGTTTGATCGGAGAATTGCTCAATCAGCTGGCGATTCGCTTTGGCTGACGCCCTGCGTCCTCCGCCAGTAGACTCGCCGTCGATTTTCTCGACCACATTGCAGGGACGACATTGAAAATATTTGCCTGCTTTCCCCGTGTGTATTTCCATCTTCTTATGGCACTGCGGACAACGGTGGTTCGTTAATTGACCGTCAGCTTCCCGTTTATAGGAGCATTCCCGACTGGAGCATACCAGATAGCGCCCACGTTTGCCTTTGACTTCTTGAAGAAACTCGCTGCAGTCGGGACATTTACTGCCGGTTAAATTATGCGGTTTATACGCAGCTGAGCTGCGTTTCACCTCGTCAACCAGCTCCGTTGTTTTCTTACGGATTCCACTAAGAAAGGCATCCATGCTTCCCTTGCCTTTGGAAATACGTTCGAGCTCCTGCTCCCAGCGAGCGGTAAGCTCAGGAGAGCGCAGCTCCTCAGAGGCGAGCTCAATCAGCTGTGTGCCCTTACCGGTTGGGATGAGCAAGGAACCTTGACGCTCGATCGTGTCGGAAGACACGAGCTTCTCGATAATATCGGCTCGCGTAGCTGGCGTGCCAAGGCCATATTTCTCCATTTGCGATAGCAAGGAGGCCTCATTATGACGAGAAGGCGGCTTCGTTTGACGGCTGACCTGCCGAACATTGCGAGCGGTTACTGCGTCTTTCTCTGACGCTTGTGGCAGCAGCTGCCCAGCATCGTCTTCGGAGTCATTATCTTCCCGATCAGGATCGGTGAAATCGGTGGCGCCGTAGACTTCTTTCCAGCCCGCTTGCTTCACGACTTTGCCTGAAGCATAAAGCTTCTCGCCAGCGATCTCGATCGTTAGCTTCGTTTCATCGTAGCGGCAAGGGCCGCTGAATAAGGCTAAGAATCGGCGGAGGATCAGATCATAAAGGCGGCGTTCATCCGCGCTTAACGTAGCGAGTGAGATTGCCTCTCCGGTTGGGATAATGGCATGATGATCACTGACCTTCGTGTCGTCCACGATCCGCTTCGTGATGGTCAGCGGCTTACGGATAAAAGGTGCCGCAAGCGCCGCATAGGGACCAATGGCAGCCCCTTTCAAACGGCCGAGCAGGGTCGGTACCATATCTGAGGTCAAGTAGCGCGAGTCTGTTCGCGGATAAGTGACTAGCTTATATTGCTCATATAGCCGTTGCAGGACGTTCGACGTCTGTTTGGCAGAGAAGCCGAACTTGCGGTTCGCATCGCGCTGCAGCTCGGTCAAATCATAAGCAAGCGGATGCGGAATCTGCTTCTCGGTTTTATTCACCTGCACGATTCGGCCGCTCTGGCCTTGCAGCTTCGCTTTCAAGCTATCTGCACGCTCGCGGTCAAATATGCGCGAGTCGCCGGTCTTCGGGTCCCGCCACTGGGCGCGGAAGGACCCGAGCTCGGCTTCGATCAACCAGTAGTCGACGGACCGGAAATCCCGGATTTCCGCCTCACGGTTGATCATCATAGCCAGCGTGGGCGTTTGGACACGCCCCGCGGAAAGGGACGCGCCGAACTTACTGGTCAGCGCGCGGGTCACGTTGAGGCCGATCAGCCAATCGGCCTCAGAACGGCAGACGGCTGCTTGATACAGCCGGTTGTAGTCGGTGCCAGGCTTCAGCTGCGCGAAGCCTTCGCGAATCGCCTGATCCGTCTGTGACGAGATCCAAAGCCGTTTGAACGGCTTCTTCCAGCGGATCAGCTCCATAATCCAACGCGCGACGAGCTCGCCCTCGCGCCCCGCATCGGTTGCGATGACCATCTCGGATAGGTCACCCCGACGGCTGAGATGCTCGATGGCGCGAAACTGCTGCGAGGTTTCTTTCATGACTTTGAGCTTCATTTTGCTTGGGATAATAGGCAGATCTTCCAGGTTCCAAGTCTTGTACTGGGGATCGTAATCATCGGGCTCAGCGAGCGTAACGAGATGGCCTAGTGCCCAGGTGACGACATATTTGGCACCTTCGAAGTGGTGTTTTTGTTTCTGGTTACAGCCCAGCACGCGAGCAATTTCTTTGGCTACACTTGGTTTTTCGGTCAGTACGAGAATTTTCATCGGGCTAATTACCTCATTTCTATATACCAAATAGCATAAGCGAAAGGGACGTTCTTTTCAAACGGATGATTTCTCGAAATATTCGAACTTTTGTGCCGAAAATCAGCGAAATTTGTCTGTTTTTGTCCTAAAATAAGGTATAATGGTGATATATAGAATAAAAAGGGGGGAAACCTCGATGGGGCACATGTTTTCTCTTTTTTCCAATCATACCATTAAAACAAGACTTCAACTCTGGATAAGTACAATCATCGTGTTGCTTACTTTTTCGATCATTGTTCCTTTCTACTTGGTAGAGAAGGGAGATCGATTAGAAGAGGCCGGCATTCAATTAAACCAAGTGATTGCCTTGCAGAGTTTATATATTGAGCGCTGGAATCAGGAAAAGCTAGATGCACTCAAACGATTCGCACTTTCGGATAATGCCAAGTTTCATCGAATTGGTGACCTGAAGCGGGAATTTCAAGACTACTCTAGGATAAATTCGGAGTTTTATTCCCTTACCTTTGTTGAGCCAGATGGTTATATTCGTACAGATTCAAATCCGAATAACCAGATCTATGTGGGAGATCGGCTGTATTACAAACGGGGGAAGGAAAAGAAGAGCTACGTCTCTAGCATCGTTAATTCCGAAGACAATGGAGGCCCCGTCATTACACTCTCAACGCCGGTAATTAGCGATCAGGGTGACTTCAAAGGGATTGTGCTCGGTATTGTCAGAGTCGAAATGCTGAACAAATTGATGGCGCAGCTTAGCTTCGGGGATACGGGTGCTGTCTATGTTCTTGATTCATCTGGTAATATTGTAACAGCCTCTAATTATACGGAGAATAGTGTAGTTACACAGCGTGAAAAGTCTGAAATATTCCAACGCGCAAAGACGAATAGTCCTGATCAGAGTGCGTATATTGGATTCCAGGGAGAACGCGTCTATGGGCAATATAAGTGGTCGCAGGGAAAGAATTGGCTAGTTGTTGGTGAAATTACGCAGCAGGAAGTTTTCCATAAGCTAAATGAATTGAGCATGACGATTATTTTCATTTCTCTGATCGCGCTCCTTCTCAGTGTTTCAGCATCCGTGATGATTGCCTCCAAGATCGAGAGGCCGATTCGCTACTTGCTGCGTGCCACGAAGATCATTCAGAACGGGAACTACGATTATCAAATCAACGCGGATAAAATAAGAAAAGCTCCTATTGAGCTGCGCCAATTGGTGAATACGTTTAATCTGATGTCCGACCGCCTCAATGCCAATATTTCGCTCCTGGAGCATTCCGCATGGATGGATCAATTGACAGAGTTACATAATCGACGATATATGATGCTTGAAGGAAATAAACAATTACAAACGTGTATTTTCGCCGGCCAGACATGCTCAGTCTTGATGATGGATATTGATCATTATAAAAAAATTAATGATACGTATGGTCACTTGGTTGGCGATGGCGTGCTCCATCATGTTGCGAGTCTCTTGAAGCGGTATGCGGGGGATGATGCGATTGTGGCAAGGTATGGCGGTGAAGAGTTCATTCTGCTCCTACTGTGGAAAAATGCCCAAGAGAGTGCTGATTTGGCTGAGGAATTAAGAGCGCTCATAATGGCCGAACCTTACGTTAAAGAGATGCTTACCGTTAAAATCACTGCGAGCATCGGAGTTGCGGAATACTCGCCTACGCTGGAATACGGTACAATGGTGTTGGAAGATATGATATCTCGGGCAGATCGTGCCCTGTATCGCGCGAAGTCCAGTGGCAGGAATCGTGTGAATGTTGACGCCAAAGAGTCTTACGATGAGAATGATCATGTATAATGATGACACTGGAGGCGTGCAATGAAAGGGAAAACAGCGATTGTTGCGGGTGGAACCGGCTTAGTCGGACGAGAATTGATCAAACAGCTATTGAGCGATCCGGACTATGACAAGATTATTGCCTTAGTTCGTAAGAAATTTGACGTTGAGCAGCTTGGCGGGCATGGAAAGCTCGAGCAGCGAGTAATCGATTTTGCTAAGCTAAGTGATAGTCTGAAGACGTCTGAGTTCGCGCATGCCCACGTATTCTGTACCTTAGGTACAACGATTAAAAAAGCTGGCTCCAAGCAGCAATTCCGCAGAGTGGATCGTGACTATCCCCTCCTGTTAGCTGAAGTGGCGAGTAAAGGACAAGCCGATGCGTTTGCCATTGTGACTGCAATGGGTGCAGACCGCACGTCCTCCTTTTTCTACAATCAAGTAAAGGGAGAGGTCGAAGATAAATTGCGGGGGATACGACTTCGCGCGTTGTATCTGCTTCGGCCATCTCTGATTCTGGGCGACCGTGGGGAGTTCCGACTAGGCGAGAAGCTGGGAAGCATCGTGTCGCGAGCCATTGCTCCGCTGATGACGGGACGTCTTCGGAAGTATCGTCCTATTCATGCGAGCACGATTGCAACTGGGCTTATTCGATCAGCAAAATCGGGAAAAACGGGCGTTCAGGTGCTGAGATCGGATCGGATTGCAACGATTAGTGGTAGATGATCAGTAGGAACAGCGGCCTGAAGCATGCTAGAACAATCCAAAATGGAGTGGTGCTCCGTCTACGTTTTTGTTAAGATTAGTGTCGTTCATTATTCATGTCCTAAACAATGATAGAAAGAAGGTTCACATCATGATTGATCATATCGTCCTTGTAAAATTCGGTGAAACAACAACACAGGAGCAGCTGCAAGAGGTTGTTGATCGTTTCAAAGCGCTGCGTCCACATCTGACAGGTATCGTTGATATCCAAGCGGGTCTTAACTTTTCCGAGAAAAATAAAGGGTATCAGGTTGTCTTGTCCGTGCGTTTTGAAGATAAAGCCGCATTGGAAGCATATGGACCTAACCCTGAGCACCAAGCGGTGGCAGCGTATATTCGCGAAGTTGGCCGCGAGGACAGCTTGATTGTGGATATTGAGATTTAGCTACCAAAGCTGACTGCAATGAAAAAAGACAACCGTATTCGGTTGTCTTTTTTTCGTTGCAGTGGCTGGCTGACGAGCCTTATGGCTGTGAGCTTCGAATTTCTTTGCGATACACCGAAGGCGCAGATCCGCTCCATTTGTGGAACTGCTTCGAGAAATAGAGTGCATCGTTGAAGCCGACGGAGGAGGCAACCTGATCGATGGTCATGGCGGTTGTCATCAGTAGCTGCTTGGCTCGTTCCATGCGGATGTTCAAAAGATACTGCATCGGCGATAAGCCGGTGGATTGTTTGAACATTTTGCACAAATAAGTACGATGATAGCCTAGACTGCGAGCGAGATGCTCGATAGAGACCGTTTGGGTGTACTGCAGTTCTAAGTAGCGGATGGCTTGTCCAATTTGGCGTTTGATATCGCTTTCAGCTGCAGGCTTAACGGAGATATGGTGTGTATTCGCACGTCCTAGCTCACGAAGCAGCAGGCGCAGCCAGCCCTCGGCTTCCAGCTCCTCTAACTGTGGAAAAGCGGTTTGGCTAAAGCAGGAGCGGATATGGCGATAGTAGTGCCGAATTGTACGCGGCGTACTGCCAGTTATGACAGCTTGCTCGGGTGAGACGCCAATTTGTGCGAGAGTGGTGCCTGCGGCTCGCCCGGTAAAGGCAACCCATGTATAGTGCCAAGGCGTTTCGGCATCAGCGGTGTACGTGAACAGCTCGCCTGGATAAATGATGAACGAATCTCCAGCTGTGCAGGTGTACGTTCGGCCACACATTTCAAAGGTGCCTGTTCCGGCATGAACCGTGTGCACCAAGAAATAGTCATGAACAGCAGGACCCATTCTATGCAGGGGGTTGGGTTTGCCTTCACCGCTAAAAAGGACAGATAAGTCAAGATTACTGTGAAGGGGGTTAATACTTACTGTGAAGTAGGTGTGTTCCGGATTCATAGGAGCCTCGTATGTTTTTGTTTTGAGCGTACCCTAATAAACTACAAATGTCCATATTGGAGTTGTTTGAATCCATATTTTTCAAAGCGGGCTTGCGCTATAGTAAGGATATGATACTAGATGAACTATTGGAGGAGAATCTCACATGTCCAAAATTACTTTTTTAGGCGCAGGAAGCACGGTTTTTGCGAAAAATGTACTTGGTGATTGTTTACTTACACCCGCTCTGCAAGGCTTTGAAATCGCTCTCTTTGATATTGATCATGAACGGTTACAAGATTCAGCCAACATGCTGAATAACATCAAGAAAACAAGTGGAAGTACATCCATAATTAAAGCGTATACAGACCGTAAAGAGGCACTGACCGGTGCCAAATATGTGGTAAATGCGATCCAAGTAGGTGGCTATGATCCATGTACGATTACGGATTTTGAAATTCCGAAGAAGTACGGATTGCGTCAAACGATTGCAGATACGGTAGGGATTGGCGGTATTTTCAGAAACTTGAGAACGATCCCTGTCATGTTGGATTTCGCTGCTGATGTGCGCGAGGTATGTCCAGATGCGTTGTTCCTAAACTACACGAATCCGATGGCGGTTTTGACCAATGTGATGAATACGTATGGCGGTGTACGTACAGTTGGATTGTGCCATAGTGTGCAAAGTTGTGTGCCGGAGCTGTTTAAACACTTGGAGATTGATCAAACGGGAGTCAAAGCGAAAATCGCCGGTATTAACCATATGGCCTGGCTGCTTGAAGTGACAAAGGATGGTGTGGATCTCTATCCTGAAATTAAGAAGCGGGCGGCGGAGAAGCAAAAAGAGAAGCACAAGGACATGGTTCGCTACGAAATGATGCTGAAATTCGGCCATTATATTACGGAATCCTCTGAGCATAATGCGGAGTACCATCCGTATTTTATAAAGCGGAATTACCCTGAGCTCGTGGACCGTTTCAATATTCCATTGGATGAGTATCCGCGCCGTTGTATCGATCAAATTAGCCGCTGGAAGCAAATGCGCGAGGATCTTGTGAACGATGCGAATCTAACGCATGAGCGTTCGCATGAGTATGCTTCGTATATTTTCGAAGCGATCGAGACCGATGTTCCGTTCAAAATCGGCGGTAACGTGATGAATACCGGCTTGATCACGAACTTACCGCGTGAAGCGTGCGTAGAAGTGACTTGCTTGGTTGATCGCAATGGTGTTACTCCTACGTATGTAGGTGATCTGCCTCCGCAGTTGGCGGCGCTCAACCGCACGAATATCAACACGCAGTTGTTGACGATTGAAGCGGCAATTACGCGTAAGCGTGAGCATATTTATCATGCGGCGATGCTGGATCCGCACACATCTGCGGAGCTGTCGATGGACGACATCGTCGCGATGTGCGATGAGTTGATTGCGGCTCACGGCAAGTGGCTGCCTGAGTATCACTAAGTAGAAGGTCGCGGGGATGGTTGTCCCCGCGGCCTTTTTTATGTGACTAGTGGGCGGGCCTAAGTGTTAAAAGAAAATAAACCATTAGACTGAAAATATGGTATTAGACTATGGAAATAAAGTTTTAGACAGAAAAAATATAGCATTAGACTGGGTTCAGCATTACGAACGGGCAGGATAACGCAAAAAATTCCAACACCAGGGAATACTACCGTTGAGGTGATTTTATGCGGATATTATTAGTTCTGCTCTCTTTGTTGTTATTAGGAATGAAACCAATGGAATCTCAATCCGATAAACCAATTAAAGCGATAATGACATTCAAGGTTAATTATTTTAATGGACTTAAACCAATAGGGTCATTTACCCCAATAAATAAGGCGCGCTTTATTGTTATAGACCAAGATGGAGAGATTCTTAACACAGGCTTATCGAATTCAAAAGGAGAGTGGATGGTACCAATAAAAGTTGAAAGAGACATGAGGTTCCCAACGAAGCATATGGGAACTATCACATTAGTTACCATAGCAAAAGGATTTAACGAAAACATTATATTTAATGTATCAGTTAATGAACATGGTGAAAATAATGGTGGAATTGTTGTCAGTTTAAATCCAATCAAACCTAACCATAGAAATGAACCAACAATATTGAATGCTGAAAACATACATCGGTTAACTGTATTTGAAACATTGGATTATTTCGCAAATATATTGGGACTCAAAAGACAATCACAAATAGACCCTGGCAGTATACAGTGGGGACCAGAAGCTCAAAACTCGTTACGCTAAACATTCCTGTATAGCCTAAGAAATGGGCTTTGTCAAAAAAGGAGCGCCTCGGTATGATGGGTTTGTCGACGGGTAGATACCCAACACCATCAAGGAGGCGCTCTTATTATGAAGTTTAAGCAATCAGACGGACAAAATCAACGTATTGAACGAATTACCACTTCACATCTTGTTGTGGGCATTGATATGGCAAAGGAAAATCAAGTAGCTCAAGCTACTAATTATCGAGGAATTGTCCTTACAAACCAGCATCTTTCATTCAAAAACACACTCCAGGGATTTGAAAAATTACATCGTTGGATGGAGGGTTTGCTACAGAAACATCGACTGAAGAACATCATAATTGGCATGGAGCCGACGGGACATTACTGGTACAGTTTAGCTAACTGGCTTGTTGAGAAAGGTTTAAACGTAGTATTAGTGAATCCTGCAACGACGAAACGAAACAAGGAGAATCGAGATAATTGTCCTTCCAAGAGTGACCCCAAGGATGCCCTTGTTATTGCAGATGTGGTTAGCCGTGGCTATTACTATGAATACATTCGGCAAGCAACACATTTTCAGAGGTTAAGGACCCTAATGAATGATCGGGAATTTTGGGTAACAAATAGTGTTCGTATGCAGAATCGGATCATCCGATGGCTGGATATACGATTCCCAGAGTATGCTTCGGTATTTAAAGATTGGACCTGTCCACGATCCATAGCTACACTCAAAGAGTTCCCGTCCCCGTTGGATTTAGAAGGTCAAACTACATCAGAAATTATTACAGGTTGGAGAAAATATATGAAACGAGCTGGCGGCTCCACGGGTATTCAGAAGGCAGCTGAACTGCTCTCTAAAGCGGTTTTGAGCGTGGGGGAAATTGTAGCACTGAATGAGGCCAAACAGGATCTGCATCGCTTAATTGAAGAGTACGAGCGCATTGAGGGTATATTGAATCAAATAGCACAAGAGATAGCAGCTTTACTTGGTGAGATCCCAATTTCTAGCCAACTTCGAACTATTAAAGGTCTGGGCACAATCTATATCGCAGCAATTCTGGCTGGTGCGGGCGATCTAAAGCAGTACGCTCACGGTCGTCAACTGCTACGGAAAGCCGGTTTAAACCTAGCAGAGAGCATGTCTGGAAAGCGAAAAGGCCAAATCATACTCTCCAAACGAGGAGATTCCACACTTCGAAAATATTTGTATCTGGCTACCTTAACATTAGTGGGAACAAACCCTGTATTTAAGCAATTACATGAGAAAAACGTGCAAGTCAAACATATGAGTAAGCAGAAGTCCATATTTAAATTGCTTGGAAAACTGGCTCGAATCTTAGTTGGCATGGTGCATTACGAGGAATCGTTTACTCCCGAAAAAACAGTCATTCAATATACTCAAGCTGCCTAACATCTTTGAACTAACCGTAAATTGATTCATTCGCAGGACTTCAAACAAAGAAAGCACGGAGGACCGAGTTCGTTCTCCAAAAGGGCACAGACCCATCCGCTAAACGCTATCGGTCTCCACACCTTGGATAGGTGTAACGAAGGAATGTTAGGGCGACGACCCGTAGAGCCTTGGGATGGTCAATCTCCGAGGGATTGTGGAGTATGCGTGCAGTAGAGTATGATATGGGGAAATATTCCATGTGTTCCTCTGTTCCCGTATGCCTAAAAAGGTTAACTTAAGGTCGCTGCAACTTAATATCCTTACGGCCGCTGTATTCCAAAGTGATGAAATCCTGCGAATGAGTGAGTTTACGTGAGATAAATCCTTAATACTGAGGGACGGGAGAACGATAGTTTAATATAACGCAACAGGCAGCCGACTAAATGATGGCTGCCTGTTTTACTAAAGAATACTTGAGATATAATTATTTATTTATTAGGTTAAGTTTGTCTTCCGAATTCCCTTATTTTTTAACCACAGGCACCCAAAATTCCCCGTAGAAAGTGCCATTGCCGTTATCTTTGCGATAAGTCGCATTTGGACCACCGATGTAAGCATAATCAGTGATTTGGGCCAAGACTTCGCCAAAAGCACGGTAAGTCAGCTGATCAAACAAAGTTTCCTTGTCGCCATTTCCTGCGACCACGATGTACTCGCTCTCTGGAAACTCGATGATGCGCGTTGCGTCAGCCACTGATTTGCCAGCTTCTACAGCGAAATAATTCCACGGTTTTCCTTGATAAACCTCATTGACTGACCATTCGCGATCATCTTTTGCAGCGTCTTTGAGCTTATTAAAACGCCCGTCAGCCTTGAGTCTGTCCCAAAACTCGGTTTTTTCTTTTTGCAAAGCTGGCATGTCTTGAAAATTCGACTGAATTGAAAAACCATAAGCGATCAATGTGAATGATTTTTTGTGTTCAAGTGTATACACTGCCATGTGATTGCTCCTTTTATCCGGTATAACTTCTGGGAGGTCAGACTCAACTTGCTTTTTGATTTTGGCAAATTTGACAAGGATTAGTTTTCGACCTTATTTGCACGAAGCCACATTTCGCCGTAGAATTCACCTGTTTCATTTGCTTTAACGAACGTTGAGTTACCAGGACCAACGTATTTGTATTCTGTGATTTCTTGGATCAGGCCGCCGAAAACTTTGCCTGTGATTTCGTCAGCAAGGCGGTCTTTGTCAGCGCCTGTCCCAGGCACGACGATGTAATCGCCAGCGAGGAAATCGAGGACGACCGCGCCTTCCACGTTAAACTCACCCATTACGCCGAAGCCGCGCCAAGGCTTGCGGTCGAGGTTGTAGTTGATTTGATATTCTTGCCCGTCAGCGAGTGCGAGAAGTTCAGCAAGCTTGCCGTTTTCAGTGATTTCAGCTTTTTTCGCTGCAGTTTTAGCTGCATTACCTGCCCAGTCGTTGTAGTCATCAAATGAAACACCGAAAGCAGTCATTTTGTAGTTTTCTGAGATTGTTTTGATGGAGTAGTTAGACATTTTGTTCTCTCCTTTTTGGGATTTATTCTTTACAAGACTGATTCTATTTGCTAAATGTATCAAAAATTGATACTCTTTATTGAAAACAGAAATGATACAATAAAATCATGAAGAAAACAGAACGAGTGAACCTGATCATGCGTTACATCAATAACCGTGCGCATTTTACGATTGCCGAGATTCAGCGAGAGTTCAAGATTTCCCGCGCGACGGCGATCCGCGACATAAACGAGATTCAGGCGATGGGTTTTCCGCTGACGTCTGAGCTTGGGCGCGGTGGCGGATACAATGTCCTGCAAAATCAATATCTGCCCGCCGCTCGCTTCACGACAGAAGAGCTGAAGGCGATTTTTATCAGCTTTATCGCCTCGAAAAATTCGCAGCTTCCTTATCTGCAAAATCGCCGCTCAATCACTGAAAAACTTATCGGCATCGCGTCGCAAACCCAGCAAGACGAGCTGATCGAGCTGAATAATATCTTGCTTTTCGAAAATACAAATCCCGCCAATCCGAATCTTTTGGAGCTCGATGATGCGGCTCCTGCGGAGCTAAACCAGCTGATTTCGCTTGCTGTGCGGGATAAGCATTTACGCATGACTTATGAGCTGAGTCTTGGATGGCCGCAGTTACTGGACGTTTTTTTGTTGCATATATTTAACTCGAACGCTAAGTGGCTGGTCGAGGTTTATAATTTTGATACGGATGAGTTTCTTTATTTGCCTGTTGAGATGCTGCGGGATTCGGCAATTTCTGAGCGGGAGATGAAGTGGACTGAACAAGAGATTTTAAACAAGAAACTGCTACGTGCACGTGAATCCAATCTTGTTGTGAAACTTGATACGATTGGGATTCAGCGCTTTAAGCGTATGCACCCGCCTGGGATAATTCTGTCCTTAACTGGGATGTTTCAGTCGAGCGGGATTTTCAATGTTCAGTTGGATGCGACCGATGTTGAGGCGCTGGCGTATTATGCGGATTGGCTTTTGTTTTTGGGGAAAGGGGTCGAGTTTGAACGGATTCCTGATGAACTGTGTGTGATTTTGGAAGAGCGTTTAGCCACTTTAAGATTCTCTTGAGTCTTATCTGAGATTTTTCTTTTTGCGATAAACCAGTAGAGAAGTAACGAATTAGCAAAGAAGAGATATTTACCACGATTGGAAGTAAGATGCTGTCGGGTGACAAAAAGTCGCATGTGATGCGGCTTTTTCTTTTTAGTGTCCTCAAGTTCTTGTCAAAATCAGATGACAAGAACTTGAGGACATTCCCGACGGATCGCGCTATGGATATCTTATGTATTCTTAATCACTTCAGTTTCTTGTTGATCTAACTGAGGGGAGCTAACTAACAACTCCGGCTTGCAACGGAGCCGCGATACGCTAACGGGCAGGATTATTACCAATAAAGCGATTTTTTGGAGGCGAGGCATGGGAGTAACGATTCATTATGAGGGCACAGCTAGGAAAGCAAATGTAGTAAAAGTTTTAAGTTACATTGAAGATTACGCAAGGATTAACGAGTGGCAGATTAGCACTTGTGAAACCAATTCTATCATGATCTCACCACACCCTGATTGCGAGACTCTCGGTTTCTGTATTAATGAAAACCAAAGGTTTACTGGTTTTGTTAAAACCAGCTTTGCTCCATTAGAGATTCACCAGAAAATTGTGAAATTATTTTATGAGATAAAGCCAATGTTAAAGAGTCTTACAATTGAAGACGAGAGTGGGTATTGGTTCGAATATTCCGAAAAAGCAACTGGACAAACTGCCAATGAACTTACGGAGTTTCCTGGATTAAGTGAGAAGGATATTGTAAATCCAGAGCTTCTTCAAATTCCTTTGCATGCATCAGCGTATGATCGAAGTTTTTGGAACTCAACACCTAATTATATTAAACCATTAATGCATATTCCTACAGTGCGGGACAGAATGGGATATGATTTATTGAACGGCCCCTATATATTAACCGCTGAGGAAATGGGGCAAGTCTTAGAGAGTGAAGGTCTTGATGCTCGTTCAGAAGATTGGGAAGATAATGTCTTTTATTTTATAAACTTGGCCATTTTGTGGGCTTGGAAACGCTCTACTGGAATGAAAGCCACAAAGATAAGAAGAAATAAGTGCATAGCCTTCGGATGGGCATTAGCACGTGGTTGCCATGGGTTTGGTGGAGGTTTTTTAGGTCAAACACATCGGCGGGCACATCTTGCTATAGATAATTTAGTGCAAAAAGAAGGAGAAGTAAGTCCAGTAAGGAGTTTACAGATTTTATATAGCCTATATGATTTCGTGGGTTTAAGATAGCAATATTTATTCAACTAACAGAAGAACGTTACTTCAAAAAACTACAAATTAAGGCTGCCACCGCGAAAACGAGTGGCAGTCTCATTAAGTTATTCGGGCAGAATAGTTACAAAAAAGGTAACAACTTATTTATACATTTCCTTGATTTTCTTTCGGTGGAATCAAAATACCCATATATCGATCCAGTTAAATTGACCAATAAGGAAAGTGAAATTGATTATGATAAGGTTTTTGAGTTATGTCCCAATCTCATTGCAGCACCAAATGGAGTAACTCAAGCACTATGCGCGAATCATGTTATTTGGAGTTCATTAGCTGATGAAGGAGATCCAATAGCAATTCAATTTAATGAGCTATTCAAACCATTAATTGATCTTTTTAATGGTGGAGGATCTTGGAAAACTCGTCATGGCATGTTAGATACAAGTGATAAATTCCTTTGTTTCCTCTCAGATTGGAGGGAATATAAAACGATTGAGTTAAACTAACGGCGAACCGATAGTTAAGTGCTTGTGCATTCTGGTGTCATTGCGTAACCTAAAGGTGATGTCGCCAGGATCGACTAGGAGTGTGGATAGGAGATACTGAGAGCGTGCGGATAGGTATCCAGCACCAGAGAAACGAAGTCACTATGAAAGACTAGATTATTAAAGGAAATCTAATTCAAAATACAGAAACATATGATACACTTAGGTTATCTAAGTTCATGATATAATTTTTGCTTCTTATTCAACTAATGAGCATTTAATGAAATAACGTATGTGAAAATTTTAAACAGGGGGAGATAATATGTTGCTTTTAATAGCAGCCATCGTATCTATTGTTACATGGATTGCTGTATCCCGAGAACTTGTAAAATCTTCAGAAGAGAAAAACAAAGGAAAAATAATAACTTTAATGTCCGCATGTACCTTATCAACGATAGTTCTGACCATTTCACTTTTTTAAAATATCCAGTTTTAAAAATCACCTATAAATAGTTAGATGTATAACTTAAGGATAGGTTAATTTAATAAGCAAATAAATAAAAATAGAACTTCCAATTTTATGGAAGTTCTATTTTTAACCTAATATCAACATTGAACTTTAACAGAGCCTTCTTATAAAATACCGCAAAGAATTAAATAAACGGGATAGTCACAGTCGTCACAATAGTAAGAGGGAATTTAAAACTCTTTCCAGAGATAACATTTCATTGCGCTCAAACGGAGAACTATAGCTCAATAGACATCAGGAGAAGGCTACCGACAGCATAGAACGGCAGCCTTCTCAGCTTACAGTCAGTAATCCAGGGAAAAGGAATAACATCACTCATACAGAATTATCAGTAAAAAAGAAATCCCTGGAGGTATTTATGACTATATGTATAGAGGAATCATCTCGGATGAGCGGAGATAATTTTTCACCAAAATTATTAGGATCCTTATACGGGTATCCCTTCAATAATAAAATTATTCATTGGTGTAGGGACTATTTTCGATAATTTAAACCCTGCTTTTTCGAATAGTTCGCGAAACTCAGCTTCCGTACGCTCTTTGCCAGTTAAGAGCACAGCCATTTCCAAATCAACAAAATTGAGAAAGGGATCAGATTCGCTATCTGTTTTAATGACATTTTCAATTAATATAATTTTTCCATGATCAAGTATTCCTTGTCTGCAATGTTGAAGGATCTTGATGGACTCCTCATCACTCCAGTCGTGAATAATACTTCTTAAAATATAAGCATCCGCGCCTACCGGAACCGAATCGAAGAAACTTCCAGCAATGCATTCGCAACGATTTTCAAGTCCTACGCTCTGAATGAATGTTTTTGTTCCTTCAATGACGACTGGAAGATCATAAATTGCCCCTGTAACATGAGGATTTTTGCACAATATCGCTTCCATCAATCGGCCATGTCCGCCACCGATATCAATAATCTTGTTGAATGGAGAAAAGTCGTAAATTTCCAACGTAGGACCAATTACTTTTGAAAGTCCTGACATCGCATTATTAAAAATTTCTCCAGCTTCTTGGTTCTCCGATAAGTAATCGAAGAAGGGGATGCCATACGTTTTCCGGAAGGCGGGTTCCCCGGTTTGAACTGCATGCAGAAGATTACTCCATGAATTCCTATCCCATTCTTCTCCTACCATAATGGCGATGGCTCTGGCAGAACCTTTAATGTCTGTCTGTAAGAATACACCAAGCGGACCATTTTCAAAGCACTTATTGTCCAACTCTTTGAATATCCCGGTGCTTGAAAGCGCTCGCAGTAGACGATATAGCGTAGGTGCATGAGTTTTTGTTTCTATAGCAAGTTGCTCATGGCTTTTAGGAGACTCTTTTAACAAATCCGGAATGCCCAACTTCGCGGCAACGGATAAGGATTGTTGAATCCATCCACCAAAAATCAATTGGTATAAATGCTGCGATTCGCCTGCCATGCGATCTCTCCTTCATTTGATAAATTTAAGATTAAATTTATTCGCTTCTCTTAACATGTAGAACGCGTTGGATCGGCGAGATCTATATTCAATATTGTCTGAAAGAAAGTAGGTTGAAATTGTGGTAACCACGCATGTGAACATTGTTTCTTTTATGTGAAAGGTTTCAGATAATTTATAAGAAAAATAATGAGAAATGAGTCAGCTCAATAAAGGGCTTTATAAAAACGATGAAGGATCTGCCGCGGCAGATCCTTTTGACATGCTCACATTTTGTGAAGATGTAACTTAGTTGGAGGATATAATGAACGATAGATGAATTAATGGTGCCAATAAATGACTATTACTCCTGATCAATTGGATGCCGGATTTGATCCTGATATAGATCAAAGAATAGTTTGCCTTGCGTTCCCCTGATCGCGTAACAGACTTCTTCTGCTGTAACACCCCGCTGCTGTAGCTGCTTCGAGAGCCATTCTTTCGATAAACCAATTTGCTGTAAATTATCTGACATAATCTTTCCGTCCATAACTAGTTCAACAGGAAACTGGAGCTTTGTTGTGTTTGTCAAAAGCAAATCCTTATGTATAAGGGGACGATATTCTGGCTTTTTGAGCACCGATAGTTTACCGTTAAGCTCTAAAATGGCATATTGTACTTCTTCGATATCAAAAATGTCCTTTTCTCGCAATTCTTGATTTAGAGTGTCGAGTGTAAATTGAATTTTCCTTAAGTTCTGTTCCATAATTTTGCCGTTTTTATCACTACCGTCGGTTTTCCAGCAACCCATTTCCTAATTTTGCGGTTCTTCAAGGATATAAAAGAGATGAGATAGGTAATGCCACTGAAGATCAAAAAAGAAGTGATAAGATTCCAAGTCTTCAAATGAGTATTAAATGCTAAATTACCGATTATGGCACCTAGTGTGATCGAAGCGACAAAATCATTGTAAGTCATTCGTGCTATCGTGTGTTTTCCGAGAACTCGCGTAATTAACATAATAAGAACGAAAGCAACCACCGTCCGGAGAATTGTTTCCAACAACATATCAACTATCCTCCCTGCCCATATAAATACTTTGTTATTCTTTTCTTTTCCTAGAAAAGAATACATGTGGACAAGAATAAGTTAAGTTAAAAGACAAGAACCCATCTCGCTGGAATCACAGCGCTCACCTTTTTATACAATATTCCGTGCGAGATAAGCCCGGAAAACTAGCCTAAATGGTTGTTCCGCGCGAAATAGGCTCGGAAACCGAGCCTAAACGGTTGTTCCGCGCGAGATAGGCTCGGAAACCGAGCCTAAGCGGTTGACCCGCGCGAGATGGGCTCGGAAACCGAGCCTAAGTGGTTGTGCCGCGCGAGATAGGCTCGGAAACCGAGCCTAAATGGTTGGCCCGCGCGAAATAGGCTCGGAAACCGAGCCTATTTCGTTTGCCTGCGCGAGAGATAGGCTCGCGTAATGGCTGCCCTACCCGCCAAACGCGTCGCGAAACGCTTCTTTTAAGCTTTCGAGCTCCACGTTCCATATAGGGGCGACCTCTGGCGCTACGTTTTCGCCAAACCAATCGGCGAGCAGTCGGCGGTTGCTGCCATTATCGACGATGAAGGGGAGACTCAGCATTACTTTTTTTACATAGATGGTCTCGGCTGACTTGATTTGCTCGGGGGTGAGCCATATTTTTAACCGCTTAATGGTCCGATATAACTCCTTATCGCAGGCTCTCCGAATGGCACGAGCGTTGGGGTATTGCTGTTTATGTCGTTCACTTTGCTTCTGGTACACCATGCTGGGATCGACGCTCCTCTCTCTGTTATGTGTATGCACAGAGAGGGCGGAGAGCCACTAGGGACAAGAACCTATGACGCCCAAGTTCGTGTCAGGTTTGAGGCGGGAACTGTCTTTGCTCCCTTGCGCTACTGTTCCTGTCCACACGTTACTCTTGCTTAGCTACTGCTCCAGCACCGCAGCATGCTTCGCCTCACGCGGCCCCAAATTGGTCATGAGCGCCGGGAGCAGCATTCCTCGAACGAGGAAGGTATCGATGAGGATGCCTGCCGCCATCGCGAACCCAAACAGCAGCAACTCCTGCAAAGGCTGCGTCATTAAGACACAGAAGGTCGCCGCGAGCACGATGCCAGCCGAAGAGATGACGCCGCCAGTTAGCGCCGCGCCACGCTGTACGGCTACTCGCCATGGATGGCGCCGCGCTTCCTCTTGCACTCTAGACACCAAAATGATGTTATAGTCCACGCCTAACGAGATGAGGAAGATAAAGGTGTACACAGGTAGACGGTAACTGAAGGCATCGTGTCCAAAGCCGAAATGAAACACACTCCATACAATGCCCATCGTAGCCGCGTAGGACAGCAGCATAGTGGCCATCATGGTAAGCGCCAATCGAATGGAGCGGGCCTGCCAGATTAGCATAACGGTAATCAATAACGTAATGAGAGAGAAAATAATCAACGTATCACGCTTATTCATGGTACGAACATCAAGCTGCTCCGCTGTTTGGCCTGCGTAATGCAGGGTAAACTGATCAGGCTCGAAGCCACTCTGCCTAAGCATGGCATCGCTATTCTTGCGTAAGCTGGAGATCACCTCAAGCGCAGATTGATCATAGGGATTCATCTTCAGAATCAGCTGAAGCTTCATCGTATGCTTAGGTAAATCGGCATTCTCAGCAGTTATCCCCGGCGTAAGCGAACTAATCCCCTCATGCCCCCGGATAAGTTCGGTCAGTGTGTTCATTTTGCCAATAAACGCCTCATCCCAAACGATTTCCTTCTTCGAGTCCAAAAGAACGGTGACTGGCGCTAATTGCCCCTCCGGGAATCGTGCTTCCAGAATTTCAAAGCCTTGTCTGGCAGAAATATCGCTAGGGAAGGATTTCATGAGATTAAACGAGTAGCGCATGCCTAGTGTAGAAATAGCAGGTGCCAACAGAACGATAATGAGTACTAAAGCGGTAATCCGTGGCTTTGTGGTAACGCGAGTACTTACCCAAGCCCAGAAGCCGCGAGGCTGCTCATTTGCAAGAGTCACGTCATCAGTACGTGGAATAAACGGCCAAAAAGCTTTCCGCCCAATCAAGGCAAACATAGCAGGAATTAACGTCAGTCCACCGAGCAGAATGACCAGCATTGCAATGGAAAAAACAGGGGCAAAGTTATGATAGGGCTTGAACACAGCTGTGAATAAGGTGAACATGGCGATTAGCACGGTGCCGCCGCTGAAGAAAATCGGTTCAGCCACGTTGGAGAAGGCCTTCGACATCGCATCGTATTTGGAATCGGTTGTCCGCAGGGCAGAACGATAGCGCGTAATAATGAATAAGCAGTAATCCGTCAACACAGCAAAAAGCAAGATCATCATGATGGAGAGGGATTGCTTTTCGACGAAAATCCAGCCCATTTTGCCTGCTAAGCCTATGACGCGATCGACGACTACATACACCATGCCTGCGATAACCAAGGGTAACAAGGCCAGCAGCGGGGATCGATAGATGACGATTAAAATGATAAGAATGATACCAAGTGTGGCGAGCATTAACACAAAATCGGCTTTTTTGAAGAGCATTATGGTATCGGATGAGATGCCCGCGGGACCTGTGATTTCAAGCTTCATTGTCCCCAAGCCTTGCTGCTCCGACCTATGACGAATTTGTTCAAGCGTATCGTAGACAGGACCAGAGGCCAGATCCTTCTGGAGGGTGAGCGTTAACAAGAGCGTTGTCCGATCTGCGGAAAATAAGAGCTCTTGCTGCGCGGCGGGCATTTGATGGAAGGGCATAGCACGCGTGACGTATGGCGGTTTCTGATCTGAAGCCAGCCATGAACTGATGCTAGTTATGGCGCTACGTTCAGCATCCGTGATAGGTTGCTCGGAATGGAACACGAGGATGGCGGTTAAGCCGTCTTGGGAAGGGTATGCCTGTTGTAAAAGCTGTTCAGCTACTTCAGACAGGGTACGGCCACTTACACTGCCTTCACCTCCGCTTTGGGCGACCTCCTTGGAAGATGGCGCAAAAGCGCTTAATAAAAGAATGGCAGCTAGCCAGCTGATGAGTACGATTTTGACACCTTTGGCACTGCTAACGAACTGAGCAAGACGTGTTAAAGCATGTTTCATGGCAGGTTCATTCCTCTCTCCTAAATCTACTTCAGATTGTAGGAGAGAAATATGAACGGACCATGAATGGGTCATTACATTCGTGGCAATCGAACAGTAAATGTCGTACCTTTGCCTTGCTCACTCTGCACATGAATGCAGCCACCGTGCAGCTCGATGATTTTCTGAACAATGGATAAACCAAGGCCCGTGCCAGCACTGGCGCGGTTTCGGGACCGATCCGCTTTGTAGAAGCGGGTAAAAATATGAGGCAGCTCCGCCTCAGAAATGCCAATCCCTGTGTCGCGTACCACGACGGTGACCCCCGTCTCTGACGACTGAATCGCAATGTGCAACGAGTCGCCAAGCCGCGCATATTTTATGCCATTCGTAATGAGGTTAAGCCAAACCTGATGCATCAATTGGTGGTCGGCCGAGACGTCTGTTTCCGGTAGATCCAACTCAATCGCCAGGTCTTTATCCGACCAATGCCATTCCGTATGAATGAGAATTTGACGGATTTGTTCATCCAACCTGTACACGGTGCGCTTAATTACATGACTCTCTTTATCTAATGAGGCTAGTGTTAGGAGCTGCTTACTGAGAGAGGACAATCGTTTGCTTTCGTCTAAAATGATATGAAGATAGCGCGCCTTCTCCTCCTCGGAGGTCGTCTGATCCAGAATGGATTGGGCGAAGCCCTGAATCGAGGTTAGCGGAGACTGAATTTCATGGGAGACGTTGCCCACGAATTCCTGCCGCATAGCTTCTACCTGTTTGAGCGATTGCGCCATGTAGGTGAAATCTCGCGCAAGCTCCCCGATTTCATCCTGACGGGAAACGTCCATCGTCATTTCGTAGCTGCCGCCAACGATCCGTCTGGTAGCTTCTCTCAATCTTTTGACTGGCTTCACGATGAATTGGGAGAAAATAATGATAAGGACGATGCTGAAAAGGAAGGTAAGTCCGAGCAGAAAAGCCATCAGTACGCGCACGCCGCCGATCTGCTGCTCCAAATTAGGTCGAACAAATAAGGCATATGTTTTTCCCTGCACCTCAACGGGAACACCGATGCTGTTGCGCAGGCTATTTTCAAAATACCCGATCACCTTCAGAAAATGACGCTCCTGCAGCATACCGCGGTACGTTTCACCCGCTAAAACACGATGAATTTGCTCCGGATCCAACTGCGTATGTTTATACGGTGTTCCATAAAAGGTCCCCGCCGTCTGCTCATTCACGACATAAAGCTGGAACCCCATATTGGCAATATGGGTGAAATAGGTGGCAGGCGCCACGTCGGGCATTTCTTCATAAAGCGCTCGAATTTCCGTCGTGATCTTCCAGATTTGTTCCTCGTTCTGATCCTTTAATTTCGTTAAATAATACCAATTCGAAAGAAAGAGTGCGAGCACGGAGCTGACCATGGCGATGAGAATGAACGTAACCACAATGCGAAAGTATAATGTTTTCACCCTTCTGTCACCTCAAGCTTGTAACCAAGTCCTCTCACGGTCGTAATCATAAAATCATTCGTTTTCTCATAAAAACGCTCCCGCAGTCGCTTGATATGAACATCGATGGTTCGGCTGTCACCCTCATAATCCGTGCCCCAGAGCATTTGAATCAGTTGCTCACGTGTAAAAATGCGTCCCGGATGGCTCGCCAATTGGGCGAGCAGCTGAAATTCTTTGAGCGGCAGCAGCAGTGTTTCACCTGCGATCGTGACTTCATAGCTTTTGCGATTGATGACCGTTTGACCCAATGTAATCATCTCCGAGGAAACCAGCTGGTATCGCCGCAATAACGCGCGCGTTCGGAAGAGTAATTCCTTCGGCTCGAACGGCTTTACGACGTAATCGTCGGTGCCAGAGGCAAAGCCTCGCTCTTTATCTTCAATTTCACCTTTGGCCGTTACAAGTAGAATGGGAATATCGTAGTGTTCGCGGATTTCCGCGCATAGCTCCAAACCGTCACGCAGCGGCATCATGACATCAACAACAGCGAGATGGATTTGTTCCGTTTCCAGCAGTCTCGAAGCTTGTTCACCGTCACTTGCTTCAAAGACAGCATAGCCTTCTTTGGAAAAGAGGAAGCGCATCAGTTCGCGAATATGGGCATCGTCATCGGCGACGAGTATATGTGTTTTCACAGGGGAAGCACCTTCTTCATTGGAATCAATTGAGCTTGGCCTCAGTGTAAACGAAAAAAAACCTTAATGCCACTTCTGATATCGAGCCGCCTGATATTGACGTTTCGAGGTAGCAGAAGGATGACTTAAGGTTCGCTTGGACTAGAGACTAATGCACATTAATATAGCCGATCATCGGCCCGCTATGCGCCATATCCGTATGTGTCATGCAGATGAGGCGATAGGTGCCAGCTTGATTAGCGGTAAAATGTACGATGGTTTCTTTGCCTTTTTTGATCTCACCGCTGATATTAAGTCCCTCGATGAGAAAGGGGTGACTCTCGCCGTTGACACCATAGATACTGAGCTTAATATGTTCGCCTTTCCTCACGTCGACAGAGCCGGGGTCCCATCGATACGCTTCGATGGTTTTGCCATCCGCAGTGGTGGATTTGAACTCGCCAACAACCATATGAATGGTGCGTTCTGCCGTGGGTTCGGCTAAGGTCGGCAGGATGCTTGCTCGATTTAGATACAGCCAACCGATAAGAATGAGTAGAAGTGCGGCTGTAAGCTGAACAACATGCTTGCGTTTGACAATCCATACTCGGGACATAGGGTCCGCCTCCTGTACAAGGGTCTTGTACATCTTATGCGGGGGCTTGTCAGCGCATGAATCGGGTTTGAGCTGGCGGTGCTACCACCAGGCGGTAGGGTAGGTGGAACGGGTTGCCCGGTGATACCCGATGGCAACAAGCACGATCACCACTGCGCCGAGCAGCACCGGCGTCAGCAGGAAGCTCCAGCCGGCGCACGTGAGCATCACGAGCAGCGGGTCTGCGCCAGCAGGCGGATGCAGCGTGCGTGTCAGCTGCATGAGCGTGATCGCGGCGCCGACGGCGAGGGCGAGGCTCCACGCGTGCACGCCGAACGCGGTGAGGGCGCAGAGCCCGACGAGCGTGCTCAGCACGTGGCCGCCGATGAGGCTGCGGGGCTGGGCGAGCGGGCTCTGAGGGAGCGCGAAGGCGATGACGCAGGAGGCGCCGAAGGGGGCCATCAGCAGCGAGGTGCTGACGAAATCGCCGAGCAAGCTGCACAACAGAATGGCGATGAAGCCGCCGATGCCAGGGATGAGCTTGATGAACAAAGGGGAGAGCGGTCGAAGACGAGTTAACATGGGGTGTACCTCTTTTCATTGTGATATCCCTGATGGTATCATGAGTATATATATTTGAATAACGAATGATTCCGATAATTGATATTTGATATTCCGATGGGTTGGGGGCGGGATCGTATGTTGGAACAGCTAGATGGTCGAAGCATGAAAACCTTCGTTACGGTGATGGAGGAAAAGAGCTTCAGCAAAGCTGCGCTTAAGCTTGGTTATGTGCAGTCCACCGTCACGATGCATATTCTTCAGCTGGAGCAAACCTTGGGACAGTCTCTCTTTACACGATTGCCGCGCGGGGTTGAATTGACAGCGGCAGGCCGAGAAGTGGCGCCCTATGCGTATCGCTTCCTGCAGTTAGGAGATTCCTTGCAGGAGAAACTAACGGGCCTGCAAGAGCCCAAAGGCGTGGTGCGCCTGCGTGCGCTGGAATCGTTCTGTGTGCCGCATCTACCAATGATGCTGCCTACGTTGTTCGCGCAATTTCCGCACATCCAGCTGCAGCTGGAGACGGGCTTTCAACGCGACATTATCCAGGAGGTATCGGCATATCGCGTGGATTTAGGTATTGTGCCGCGGGATCCCAAGGTGCGGAATCTTACGTTTATCCCGTTGCTAGCGGATGAATTGGTGTGGGTAGGCGCTCCAGCACTAGTGCAGCGCATCGAGTTGGAAGGTTGGGAAGCTGTCGCACAAACGCAGGTTATCGGCTTCGGCAGCCGCTGCATCTATCAGTCAATGGCTTCGCAAGTGCTGGCGGATAAAGGTCTCACGTCGTTTACCGAAATGGCCTTCGATAGCACGGAAATGCTCAAACAGACGATGATGTGCGGCATGGGGCTTTCCTTGCTGCCTGTCACTTCCGTGGAGAAAGAGCTTGCATCGGGCAAGCTGCTCCGCGTGGGTACGGAGAAATCGATCCCGTTGGAGCATGGGCTGGTTCACCGCGCTAGCAAAGAACTTAGCGCACCTGTGGAAGCGTGCAAAGCGCACATTGTGGCGTATTTCAATGAGGGGGAGGGTTTGCGTTGAATCTTCAACAATTTTGCGAGGGTATTGATCTTGCTGCTGAAGCTCAGCAGCTCGTGTATGAGCGAGTGATGGCCCAGCAGGAATATCGGGCGTATAAGGAACATTTTTATAAAGACAATGCTGCGTTTTTAACTGAGGTGAAGCAACGGGAAGACGATCGGCAGCTGCTTCTCTATCTCTTCATTCGATTTGCAGTTGATGCCCATGAGGCGTATCGCGTGCGAGGGATTGATGATGCGATTTATTATGACACCTTCTCGGATATTCAGATCTGGTGCTTAGCTTGTAAGCAGAATCACGATGAGTATGGGATCGAACAATTCAATTGGCTGAAAGAGCATGTACAATTGCGCTTATTTCGATTGGGTAGATTGCAATTCCAACCTTATGCGCTAGATCGTGAGGTCATCGTAGATGGGCACACCATGGAGCACAATCGTATCGTGCTGAATGTCCACATTCCCGCGGGAGAGCCGTTACGTCCTGGGGACGTTGAGGAATCCTTTGTGCGGGCTATAAGCTTTTTTAGAGGCATCGCTCCTGTGTTTATATGTCAATCTTGGCTGCTCTATCCACAATTACATGAGATCTTAGATGCGGACTCGAATATTCTTCATTTTCAAAAACAATTCGAGATTTACCATGTGGACGATGAATCCAGACAAGCGGAGGAACGGATTTTTACACGGATAAGTGAAGATCCAAACGATTATGCCGAAGGATCGTCCTTGCAGCGAAGCGCCAAAGCTTATTTGCTTGAGGGTCATAAGCTGGGAAGCGGGTACGGCATCCGAATAGCTTCACAACAGTAGAGCAAGAGAGCTCGTCTATGTTACTATGAATAGGAATAGAATAACGTATGATCTGGAAAGCGAAGCGAAGAGAGGGTTAAGAATGAGTGAGTTGATTCATAGTGTTTTAGTGTATTTGGAAGGCTTAGGGTATTGGGGGATTTTCCTTGGACTCATGTTAGAGGTCATTCCGAACGAATTGCTTTTAGCTTATGCAGGATATCTCGTATCCAAGGGTCAAATTAACTTCGTTGGGGCCATGCTTTGCGCGGTCGTTGGGGGGACTTTGGCTCAAATAGTGTTATATTGGATTGGACGCTACGGTGGCAGGCCGTTTCTGGAGAAGTATGGGAAATATCTGCTGATCAGTAAGCATCATATTGATGTAGCGGAAGCCTGGTTTAACCGGTATGGCACGGGGATGATTTTTACAGCGAGATTTATTCCGATTGTCCGTCATGCGATCTCATTGCCAGGTGGAATGGCGAAAATGCCTTTGGGCAAATTCTCCTTGTACACGGCGTTAGCTTTAGTTCCTTACTCGTTTCTGTATATTTATTTGGGCATGAAATTGAAGGACAACTGGGAGACGATTGGCGAGTACGCAGGACCTTATATCAAACCGTTGATTATCGCTGCGATCGTGCTGACGATTTTGTATGCGGGCTATCAATTTTATCTCAAAAGAAAAACGAAAGTCTAGCAAGGTAGATTTGGCGGTTTCGCTCGCTTTTGTTACAATGAATGAGAATATGGATGATCTTGGGAGGATGAAATCAATGAGTACGAATCTTGCTAGTAAGCTGCGCACAGGTTTGAAACCGAAACAATTTATCGATGGCATGGAGAAAAATAAAGAGCAATTCCTAGCGTATTACGATGGTTTCGCTTGGGATAATGAAGAGGATAAGGAATATTTTGATTCCCTCAATAATCGCGACGATCTTCGTTGCGTGATTGTTGCTGCTGAGTGGTGTGGAGACGTTGTTCGCAACGTACCTGTTGTTTTCAAGGCTTTGGAAGACAGCGGCGTGCCGACAGAAGTTCTGATTATCGAGCAAAATTATGATGTGATCGACCAGTTCCTAACTGGCGGCGGCCGTGCGATTCCGATCGTTATCTTCACAGATACAGGCGGTTTCGTGCTTGGACACTGGGGACCTCGTCCGAAAAATGTACAAGCGGTAATGACGCAGTTCAAGAAAGAAAATCCAGATCGCGATGCGGCTGATTATAACGAAAAAATTCAAGTAGCCAGAGCCGAAATGGGCCGTCAATATGGCGAAGGTAACGGATATCATGCTGTTATTGTGAAGGAACTTCGTTCATTAATCGAGTCGTTCTAAGTGAGGGTGGCATCACGATGATTAACATTCAAATCTTCGTCTTGGGTCCGGTTCAGACGAACGCGTATCTGCTTTCGAATCCAGAGACGAATCAAGGCATTATTATCGATCCCGGTATGAATCCGAAGTCGCTGATCAAAAAGATCACCGATATGGATATTGTTGCGATTCTGCTGACTCACGCACATTTCGATCATATCGGTGGCGTTGACGAGATTCGTAAGCTTAAAGGCTGTCCCGTGTATATTCACGATCTGGAAGCCGATTGGCTGACGAATCCGAAGAAAAACGGCTCTGCACGCTGGCCGGATCTTGGCGCTCCGATTGTTACGGATCCAGCGGAATTCGCGCTGGATGAAGGACAAACGCTTGAGTTCCTGGGCATCCAGCTCAAGGTGTTCCATACCCCTGGCCACTCGCCAGGCAGTGTGAGCTTTTTGTATGACAAACACCTGTTCAGCGGTGATGTATTGTTTAAACTATCGGTCGGTCGTACCGACCTGCTCGGTGGAGATAACAATACCCTGCTGGATTCCATTCAGGATAAACTGTTTTTGCTGGATGACGATGTCAACGTCTATTCCGGGCACGGCGCGAAAACAACGATCGGCTTCGAACGTGAGAATAACCCATACGTGTAAAGTGATTAGGACTGCCCCCAATGTGGGGGCGGTCCTTTTTGTACCGCGCATATGCTTGTTCGCCCATGACACCCAACCATTTTATTTATAATCTGGGTGTTTACCGTGTGCAACGTAGGTGGTTCCCCATAGACTGATGTTGTAAGCTATTCACCCAACTTCAACAATTACAATCCTGTTTAGCCCGGTTATGAACGTGAAAGTCCCTTAGGGAAAATACGAAGGAGGTGCTCACTCATGGAACATATAAAAGTTCCGAATTACCCAATGCAACCAATGCCAATGCCAATGCCAATGCCAATGCCGACTCCACTTCCAGCTCCAGCCCCTATAATGCAGCAACCTATCCACCTGCACGCGTCCTACCAACAAACTGAATATGTATTCCCGAAACCAGTTCACACGCAAGCAGTCGCTTGTCCTCCGAACAATTCGGCCGCTAGTATTCTCGTGCTTTTCATTTTGCTAGTCATCATTACGAGCAGCATTTGTAAATATTAATTGACGGATTGCACGGGTAAAAGAGGGAAGGTAATCCTACGGGACTTCGGGTCTTCGTGGGGTTGCCTTTTTTGTTTCGAGGCTCTCCCAGCGGAGTCGCTGTTTTTTAGCGTGGAAAATTGTAGAGAGAAGCGAATTATGTGGATTGCCCTTTGAAACGCTTTTCAGCTATGATGGAGGCGGGTCCAGATTCTACATAATAGGGAACGTGATACGATGAATAACATGAAGAATCTCTGGAAAAAGAAGTTATTCTTCTCCTACTTGCCTATTTTCTTCGTCACGGTGCTAGTGTTGTTGCTGATGTCTTTCCTTCTGATTAGTCAAATTTTGAAAAAAGACTCGGAGCAGTCGGATTATATTTCGACGAAGTATTTTGTGGATCAGATGGAGCGTTCGCTCAAATCCATTGAAAATGATATGACAATGGAAATTGTCAGCAACAATCATATGAGGGATTTTTTCTATAACAATTCCTTAGCCGATCCGCAGTTGGTCAATTTCGATGTATCGAATAACTTATTTCAGTTCATGGGAAGTCATCCGACGGTTGCCTCGACGTACTTATATCGCAAGAGCGATCAGCTTATTGTTACGCAAAGTATGAAGTCCTCGTTAGATTCTTTTTATGACAGGAACTTCGTCGTGGAACAAATGAAACAATGACGAAGCCGGCTTGATTGCCACTTGGCCAAGAGGGATTAGTCGTTATTAATGTCAACTTCACCATGCTGGAGAAGCTTGCGTCGGAAATGGTCAATCCCGATGTAACGAATATGCAGATTCGAGCAGGAGATGACGTGATTTACTCGACAACAGAGGTCAAACATCCGAATGCGACTCCTCGTTATACGACGACGATTCATTCGAATTATTTGGGCTGGGATGTGCAAACGGGCATTATCAAATATCAATTATTCAGTTGGATTTCGATTATTTCGTATGTGTGGGCGGGGTTAGGTGGACTGGCGATTTTTGGCGGCATCCTCCTGCTGTACATCATTACGAAACGAAACTATATGCCAATTGAGCGAATATGGGATCGGGTGGAGGCTTTTCAGAAGAATCAGCAGGTCAGCGGCGGTGCAGGCGATTTTTCGTTAATTGAATCTGCGCTCGATCAATTAATCGAACAAGCAAGCGAGTATGAATCGCATAGTCATCAGAATCTGATTTTGCAGCGAAAACAGTTCTTCGAGCAGTTAATTGAAGGAGAAAGCATCGTCACGCCAGAGGATTGGGATCGTATGCTGAAGCAGCTGCGTCTGCAAGGCCCGTATAGTCAGTTCATGGTCGTGGTCGTGGAGTTGGATCGGTACACGGAATTCTGCAGTCGATATTCAGTGCGGGATCAGAAGTTGCTGAAATTTGCTTTAATGAACGTGATGGATGAAATGTCCAAAAGCACACAAGTCACGAGCTGGTCCGAATGGATGGGACCGAATCAGTTTAACGTCCTCTTTTTAGCGGAGTCGGAGGCTAGTGAATTTCCAGAGCTAGTGCGCGATGTCATGGAACGGTATCGGGTATGGGTGGCAGAGAAAATGAAGTTCACCGTTACTGTTGGATTGGGTGATGTGGTCGATAATTTAATGGATGTTCATAGCTCCAGCGTTGTCGCGTTAGAAGGACTTAAATTGAAGATGGCGCTGGGCGAGAATCGTATCATTCCTGCGAATCAGGCAGCGGATAATCCGACGAACGATTTCTACGGCTATTTGGTGAAAATCCGCACTATGGTGCAGGAATTTAGTCTGGGCAATGAGAAATGGAAGTCTACATTCGAGGACATGATGGGGTGTATTCAGGAGGATCGTTTGAAGGCAGCCGATATTCATAACCTGATGGAGTATCTCATGTATCTCATGAATCAGGAGGTGGCGGGTGAGGGCGATGCCTTGCGGCAGCCATGGGAGTCGCGTTTCCTTCCGCATTTGAATGAGATGATGAAGGCCTCCGAGACAGTCGAAAGTTTGAAAATGGAGGTGGGTCCGCTTTTCGCCGAGTTTTTCGAAATGGTGAAAGAGATTCGGAACTCACATGAGCATGCGAACTTGATCATCGAGATCAAGAGCTACATTCAAGAGCAGTACAGCAATCCCGAGCTGTCGCTCAACCATTTGAGTGATAGGTTTAATATGAATCCCAAGAACCTCAGCAAATTGTTCATTGAGGAAGCGAATGAGAAATTCGTCGACTTCTTGGTCGATGTGCGGATGAATGCCGCCAAGCTGCTGCTGGAGCAGACGGACGAGTCCTTGATCGAGATATCGCTGAAGGTTGGTTATATGCACCATAATTCATTTGGCCGTACGTTTAAGCGGATCGTAGGCATATCACCTGGTGATTATCGGAAATGGGTGCAGAAATAAAAGTGAGAGTCCTTGCGGGGTGCAAGGGCTTTTTTGCGTTTAGTGGTTGAGCGGAAGGGGATAGTGCTCATACCTTCTCCTCATCGATTCATTGTTCATCCAAACCGCAAAGTAACGGTATATTTTCACAAGATAGTGTCACTTTTGAAATCGTATTCTTGGTATGCTTGGAACAACAAAAAGCAGGGAGATGAAGTGGATGCTGAAGGTAGCAATTATTGGTGCAGGCGCGATCTCAAAGGCGCATATTGAAGCGTATTTACAATTTCCGGAGCGATGTACGATTGTTGCGATTAGTGATATTTATGAGGATAAGGCGCAGGAGCGCATTGATCAGTTCGAGCTAAAAGGTGCGAGGGCTGTGAAGGATTACAAAGCATTGCTGCAGGAGGACATTGACCTCGTGTCCATCTGTACGCCACCATACACGCATGCTTCATTGACGGTTGAGTTCCTAGAAGCTGGTTCGCATGTGATGGTGGAGAAGCCGATGGCTTCCTCGCTCGAGGAATGCGATCTGATGAATGCGGCTGCGCAGCGGACAGGCAAGCTCCTCTCAGTGGTCGCGCAGAATCGCTTCAAGACGCCGATGATGAAAATTAAATCGGTGCTGGAAAGCGGCCTCATGGGCAAAGTCGTCCACGTCCAAGTCGATTCCTTCTGGTGGCGCGGCCACTGCTACTATGACCTGTGGTGGCGCGGCACGTGGGAAAAGGAAGGCGGCGGGCCAACGCTGAACCATGCGGTGCATCATATCGACGCGCTGCTCTGGATGATGGGCAGCCCGACGGAAGTGCAAGCGTTCATGAGCAATGTGTCGCATGATAACGCAGAGGTCGAAGACCTCTCGATCGGGATGCTGCGCTTCGCGAACGGATCTTTAGGGCAAATCACGAGCTCGGTCGTGCATCATGGCGAGGAGCAGCAGTTGATTTTCCAAGGTGCGAAAGCACGTGTATCTGCGCCATGGAAGGTGAAGGCGTCGAACTCGACGTCGAATGGTTTTCCCGAGCCGAACACGGAGCTGGAGAAGGAACTGCAAGCTTTTTATGATACGCTGCCAGAAGTGATCTATGAAGGGCATGTCGGTCAGATCGACAATGTATTAACGGCCATTGAAACTGGCGCACCTGTTCTCATCGATGGGATTAGTGGGCGTCAAACATTGGAGCTTATCACGGGTATTTACAAATCAGCGAGCACGGGTGAGCTTGTGAAATTCCCGCTAGGCGCGGAGGATGCCTTCTATACGAGAAGCGGTGTGCAGGCGAATGCGACGCACTTCTACGAGAAGAATACGTCGATCGAAAATTTCGCTCCACAAACCATTACAACGGGAAGCACGTTCAAATAAAATCAGCGACAGGAGACTTGACGAAGATGCAAAAAAGCGACGGCATGAATTACGCACCACAAGGGAGTTTTAACACGGTATGTCAGCCTGGGGAGTTTGTTTTTGCGGCGGCGGCGCTGGATCATGGGCATATTTATGGGATGTGCAATGGTCTGCGGGAAGCAGGCGGAGAATTGAAATGGGTTTATGATCCGGATCCGGCAAAAGTAGATAAGTTCCTAAGCACGTACCCAAGTGTTCGTGCGGCAAGCTCGCTGGAGGAGATTCTGGAGGATGCCGAAGTGAAGCTGGTTGCAGCAGCAGCGATTCCTAGTGATCGTGGACCTCTGGGGCTGCGCGTCATGGACAGCGGTAAGGATTATTTCACAGATAAAGCACCATTCACGACACTGGAGCAACTTGAAGCTGCGCGTGCGAAGGTAGCGGAGACAGGTCAGAAATATGCGGTCTATTACAGCGAGCGTCTACATGTCGAAAGCGCAATCTACGCGGGGCAATTAATTGAACAAGGCGCGATCGGTCGTGTGCATCAAGTCATTGGACTAGGGCCACATCGCATTAGTTTATCGAGCAGACCAGATTGGTTTTTTGAGAAGGAGAAATTTGGCGGGATTTTGTGCGATATTGGGAGTCACCAGATTGAGCAGTTCCTGTATTTTACTGGGGCAAAAGATGCGAAGGTTGTGCACAGTAAAGTAGCGAACTACAATTACCCGCAGTATCCGAATTTTGAGGATTTTGGAGATGCGACTTTGATCGGGGACAATGGAGCAACCGGCTATTTCCGAGTGGACTGGATGACGCCGGACGGATTAAGTACATGGGGCGATGGCCGCATGACGATTCTGGGGAGCGAAGGGTACATCGAGCTGCGCAAATATGTCGATATCGCCAGAGAGCAGACGAGTAATCATGTGTACCTTGTGAACAAGGATGGCGAGCAGCATTTCGCTGTTAGCGGCCAAGTCGGTTACCCTTACTTCGGGCAACTGATCTTGGATTGCTTGAATCACACAGAAGTGGCAATGACACAGGAGCATACGTTCAAAGCAGCGGAGCTGTGCCTCATTGCGCAGCGCGATGCGATCATGATTACGACAGCTGAGTAAGGGAAGCGTCATGCTGCTTCTGCAGTTGCTTGCGATATTGGTGTGGCGTAATGCCGATGTGGCTTTTGAACATTTTGCAAAAGTAAGAGCAATTCGTCACACCAATCGCCTCGCCAATGCGAGCGACCGCTTGATCTGTTGACGTAAGCAGCTTCACGGCCTGCTGCAACCGCCGAGCGGTCACATAGTCGGAAATGCTAGTGCCTGTGCACTCGGTAAACAGATGAGACAAGTGGTAGGGGGAAAGGTGGAGCTCAGCGGACATCGTTTCTAAGCGCAGCGGTTCTGTATAATGCTCCTCCAACCAGCTGAGAATACGCTCGGCTTGATGGGTTTTGCGCGTAGGGCCAGAGCGAGAGCGAATCTGACCTTCGCGCTGCTCCCACAGCGGCATGAAGCTACGGTAAAAAGCGACGAGAAAGAGGGAATACTCCTCTAGCTCGTCTTTTTTATTTAAGGAGGGCAGCTTCGTTTCTAAGCTTTGGAATAGGGAATGAAACTGCTCGGCCTCGCGTAGCCCATGTAGACAAGGCGCATGCAACGCACTGGTATGGATATGCTTGAAAAAAGCCAACAATCGCGGCCAATGCTCAAAATAGGCTTCATATACGGAGGGTTCGAATTGAAYGACCGTGCGCACGAATGGCGTCTCGGCGTCCATCTGAATATGGTGCAGCTGATAGGGCTGAAAAACGCACAGCATACCAGAGGTGATTTCATAACTCTTCTGATCAACAATTAGTGTCCCGTGACCCTCGTGAACGACTAGGATTTCGATGCCTTGATGGGCGTGGAACGTCCCCTGAAACTTGTCCGATCCAATGGTTTTCCGCTGATAGGCAAAATAGAGCGGGGTCTCGTTCAGACCGATATTTTGAACATAGGACATCAGGGACACTTCCTTTCCATTGTGTAGGGTAATAGGCGTTCCTTACAGCCAAAGTATACAAGAATGAGGTCTGAATCGGCAAGACTATTCAGAGCTTTGCGTATAACAAGAATCAACTAACAACCGCTATCGCGTTTGGGAATTTTGTTTCCCTCCGCGATAGCGGTTTTGCGTCTGCAGAGAAAACGGTTGCCTCTACGAATCATGCATATCGCATCGTAGAAATCCTTGCCAGACGTGGCTTTCAGCCTTCCTTAATCTCCTGTGAATCTGGTTGCATACAGCGATTCTTGAAGATTGAAGTTCTTCGATTCGGTCGGCTATAGTTAGGGCACAAGCTGATGAAGAAGGAGTGAGCAGGGTGAGAACCTTAAAGAGAGATTGGCAGCTATACCTACTATTAGCGCTGCCACTGACGTATTTCATTATTTTCAAATATGGACCCTTATGGGGGATCCAAATAGCATTCAAAGATTTCAATGTATTTCGCGGTGTTTCCGAAAGTCCTTGGATCGGCTTGGATGCTTTTAAAGAAGTGTTCCACATGGATGACTTCTACAAAGCTTTTCGCAATACGATCGTGCTGAACTTGCTCGACATTCTATTTTCTTTTCCGATTCCGATCATCCTCGCAATCTTTATGAATGAAGTTAGTCGGGCGTGGCTGAAGAAGGGTGTTCAAACGATCATCTATCTGCCTCATTTTATTTCCTGGGTCATTATCGGCGGGATCTCGCTGCAATTGTTCTCAACGAAGTCGGGGATCATCAACAATATGATTACGTCGATGGGCTTTGACGCGGTTCCCTTCTTAACGGAGAAATACCACTGGCTGTTTACGTATCTGGCCATCGGCGTTTGGCAAAGCGCAGGCTGGGGCACGATCATCTACATGGCGGCACTGGCCGGTATTAATAAAGAATTGTATGAAGCAGCGGAAGTGGATGGAGCGGGCAGATTTCGCAAAATGTGGAGTATCACACTCCCAGGCTTACGTTCCACGATCATTGTGCTGCTCATTATCCAAATCGGAAATATGATGAGCATTGGCTTCGAGCGGCCTTATGTCATCGGTAATGATACGGTGAAGGACTTCTCCCAAGTGATCAGTACCTTCGTGTATTCGATTGGTTTGAAATCAGGCAGGTTCACGATCGCAACAGCGATTGGCTTGTTCCAAGCCGTGATCGGGATGCTCTTCATACTATCCGCTAACTTTATCGCTAAGAAAACGACAGATGAATCCATATTGTAAGGTAGGTGAGCGAATCATGGTACAGACAAGAATCTGGAAGCCCTTCGAGTTTTTCAACACGATCTTTATGATCATCGTTATCCTTGCTTGTGTCATTCCTTTTGTGCATATTATAGCGATTTCGTTAAGCGGCAGCGGTCCGATACTCCAGCAGCGAGTGAGCTTTTACCCCATAGAACTGGACTGGACGGCTTATAAAAAGGTCATTATGGATTCCTCGATTATACGATCGATTGGCTTTACCTTTTTCCTAACAGCGGTATTTACCGTGTTCGCCATGACACTTACGATTTTTGCGGCGTATCCGCTTAGCAAATCGAAGCTGAAAGGCCGATCATTCTTCATGTTCGTTATCGTCTTCACGATGTTCTTTAGCGGCGGACTGATTCCTGAATATATGCTCATAAAGTCGCTAGGCCTCTTAGACAGCTTCTGGGTGATGGTGCTGCCGACGATGGTGAGCCCGTTCTATCTGATTATCATGCGTTCCTTCTTCATGAACATTCCGGAAAGCTTGGAAGAATCAGCCCATATGGACGGCGCTTCCCATTTTCAAATCCTGTGGCGCGTCATCTTGCCGCTTTCGCTTCCCGTACTGGCCACGCTGAGCCTATTCTACGCAGTGTATCGCTGGAATTCATTTACGGATGCGCTTTACTACATTAACAATATTAACTTGTTCCCGATCCAAATGAAGCTGTTCCAAATCATCGTCGCTAGCTCCATGACCGGTGATCTCGCACAGCTTGAAGGGAACTCCTCGGTGGTCGTTCAACCGGAAAGCATCAAAGCAGCGAGTGTCATCTATGCAACGATTCCTATTCTACTAGCCTACCCGTGGCTGCAGCGGTATTTCGTCTCGGGTATAATGCTTGGTGCCGTCAAAGGGTAAGGTACACCACGTAAATGGTTAACACCGTAAACTTCTTCTTCAGATGAGAGGCGAATTCGTTCGACTCTCTCCAAGAAGTTTTAAATAAAAGGTATAATAAAAAAAGAACCTAAGGGAGTTGTCCACATGAAAAAAGCACTAGCTGTTACACTTGTTTCACTCTTAAGTGCAAGTGCACTATTAGCAGGTTGTTCTTCTTCAACGAACACGGCAACAGATACGTCCAAACCATCTACAACAGCTGCTGCAACGGAAGCGGCGAAGCCGAAAGAGAAAGTAACGTTGAAAGTGGAAGTATTCGATCGTGGTAACTCCCCATCAGGTGTGACTGTATCTACGAATTTCTTCGCGAAATGGATTCAAGATAAATTCGGGACACCGAACAACATTGATGTCCAATTAACGCCGGTTCAACGTTCGGAAGAAATTACGAAGCTTAATGTATTGATGTCGACTGGCGATGCGCCAGATATCGTTTTCACATACGATGCTGGTGTTGTGTTCAACTATGTGAAATCAGGCGGATTAACGGATCTGAGCGCAGCTTTGAAATCTGATGGTCCTAATTTGAGCAAATATTTGGGTGCAGACTTGTTGAAATATGGTCAATTCGACGGTGGCAAGCAGTATGCGATCCCAGCTAAACGCGTCATTCGCGGCATTCACTCCTCTATTATTCGCAAAGATTGGTTAGATAAGGTTGGCTTGCCTGAGCCGAAATCCATTGATGAGTTGGTCACGGTTTTGAAAGCGTTTAAAGAGAAGGATCCAGGCGGCACAGGTGGTAAAGTGATTCCAATGGGTCTTTCCATCGGCTCCAACGGTCCTTCCAGTACGTATGAGCAGTTCTTGTACGCCTTCCTCAAACCAGCAACAGATGAGCAATTCAGCACACAAAGTCAAAAGCTCGAAGGACACGATGTGCCAATCTTGATGGCTGGCTTCAAAGATGGCGTTAAGAAACTCAACGAGCTGTACAACGCAGGTCTTGTAAGTCCGGATTTTGGATTAGATAAAGATAAGAAGAAATTGCAAGCGGATATCGCGAACGGATTGGTCGGCTTCTCCACATTGGATATTAACGAACCGTTCCAAGTAACAACACCGAACATTCTGAACACGCTGCAAAAAACGAATCCTAGCGCATCACTTCTGCCAATCGAGCCGTACAAAAACTCAGAAGGCAAATATATCAAACCGCTGTATGACCCAACAGGTCTATTCGTGATGGTGCCTAAGAACAGCAAACATGCAACAGAAGCGATCAAATACTTGGATTGGATGAGCAAGCAAGATGTTCTCTTCCCATTAGTGAATGGGATTGAAGGGCAGCACTTCAACATGAAAGACGGCTTCCCGCAAAAAATTACAACCGATGAAGCCAAAGCCACATTCTACAACAATGTAGATATGGCGATCGTGGTAAACGGGAATGACTTCGGCGATATTAGCAAAAGCATTGAAGCTAACGCGTTAACTGCAAATCCAGCAGCCAAGGATCTCATTGTTAAATCAACGAATATTGCATTGCATGACGGTTTTGCCCAATCGCACTTCACACGTCCAATCGAATCCGAAGGTAAATTCGGCGCTGCATTAGCCGACAAGTACAGAGAGCTTCTTGCGAAATCGATCATGGCGAAAGCCGCTGACTTCGATAAAACTTATGACGAGGCACTTTCCCAATATCTCAAAGCAGGCGGACAACAGGTGGCTGACGAGCGTAAAGCTGCCTATGCGGAAGGTAAGAAATAAGCGATAATAATGAAAAATACAAAATGCGGGTCTGCGCCTTAATGCAGGCTCGTATTTATCTATTAAAAAGGAGTGGGAGAAGAATGGGAAAGAAGCAGTTGAGCGAGAAACAGGATTATTTATTACGTCATTATGTAAAAGGGTGTGACGTTCGCTATGATGGTGAGGCCAAATTGCTTCGCAATCTAGCGTCCCAACATGACTCTCGTGCTAGCGCGCATTATGCGTTCGGACTTCTGCTGCGGGATCAGTCAGGAGATGTGGAGCGGGCTTGTGACCTCATTGAAAGTGTTATTGGCTTACAATACGATGCGCCAGAGGAAATCTATCATGGGACATTCAAGAGGAGGCCGACCGATGGGATGCCACCGCAGGGGAATTATCCATGGCAACAGGTGGATACACCGGGCTTCGCTTTCTTTTTAGAAGAGACGTTGACACGTATTGGCGTTGAGCTGGGGAAGGCGATGGGCCAAGAGAGCGGTGTACAAGCGCAATTTCGGGATTCGGTGGATCGCGTTCTCCCTCGGGTATGGGCAAGCTATGATCCCAATTGGCGCGAATTCATCGGATGTTCGTTCGGGGCCATTCTAGAGATGTTCGAGGAGAAATTGCCTGCTGAGCTCGTGGCCCGAATGGATGCGGCGATGGATAAAACGGTTGGTGCCTCGATTGCTCGGCGCCTGTCCGATGCGATTCCGATGAATACGAATATTGTGTTGATGCATATTTTTATCGTCGATTTTTTCGGTCATCGGTTTGGGAAATCAGCTTGGGTTCAGCATGCGCAAAAGGAAATCCTTAAATTCCGCGTGCATTTTAGTGAATTTAATTCCTTTGCGGAGTTTAATTCGACGGTCTACTATGCAGTCGATCTCACGGCACTTGGTTTATGGAGAAGCTTTGGTAAATCGGCTGCCATTAACGAAGTAGGTGCCCAGGTGCAACAGGGGCTTTGGGAAAATATTGCGTTATTTTATCATCCAAAGTTGGAGAACTTATCGGGTCCGTATGCACGTTCCTATGAAATGGAAATGCTGCATCACAGTTCGCTAGGCGCACATATTTATCTCGCATTAGGTGAGGGATATGAGCATCTGGTTGAAAATGGTGATGATGAGGAGCTTGACCCGCTGCTGATTTATGTCGGTGGGCAAGTGCCGAATAGCGTGAAGCCGTTGCTCGCTGAGCATCGTGAAGCAAGACAAGTGACGAAGCAATTCCGCGAGTTATGTGAGCGAAATAAGCCAGGTGAGAACACACCGCTTTGCACGGCTACAGCTTGGATCGACGAGACCTACATGATGGGCGGCCTGTCGGGGAGTGAGAACACGAATGGTCAGCTTCACGCTGCAACCATCCATTGGCAAGCGGAAGACGGCGAAGTGTATTCGGTGCGGCTCGTTCGCCGAGAAGTAGGCGGTCACTGGAATAAGCATTTGAGAGGGATTCGATATGATGCCAAGGCAGATCAGAAGGGACTTTCGATCGATGTCCATTTTACGGCGGAGCAGCCGATTGAATTGGTCTTCGAGTTCAGGGGATCAGGGCTGGATGCGGCAGGACTAACGCCTACTGTGTGGAAACAACCAGGCATTGTGCTTGCTGTAGAAGCAGATGCGTCAGCGCCATCCGTGGTTGCGCGTGAGGGGTATTTGGATTTGATCTATCTGTATGTGCCAGGTGAAGCCGATCGGATGCACTTCACCATTCGGGTTGTGAAGGCCGCAGGAGTGGAGATGGAGCTGCTCGAGCGGGATCGTTAATGGGGTTAAGTAGTCGGAGGGGAACGAGGATGCGCAGGGGGTCTAGATCAGGAAATAGATACGGAACGTGGTTCCGCTATTTCCTGATTTTTAGGAGATTTGGCGCACTAACGGAACGAGAGGACGCTATTTACGCGATATAAGAGTATTTTGGGCACAAATCGCTCGAATAGCGGAACCACGTTCCGCAACTTGGCGCATTAGTGCAACTTTCGGCAAATAGCGGAACGACGTTCCGTAACTTTGTCGTGGTGCGGAAATATCGCGATTCAGCGCGGGATGAGTGTATTTAGCTAGCGATCAAAATAAGTCCAAGACATAGTCTTGGGCTTATTTGCTTTGGGTGCATCGGCCATCTGCGTGAACACGCTCTAATCCATTTCTAATTTTCACATGAGAGAATGTGCTCTGAGGGAAGGAGGAACCCATTTGTGCTGAGATGGATACGCAACAACGAGGGTCTTACAGCACTTCTATTTCTATTGCCGAGCCTGGCAGGATTTGCAGTGTTTTTCTTGATACCTTTTGGGATGGGGTTTTATTATTCGCTCATGGACAGCCCGATTAACGGCTCTTTCGTGGGGATAGCGAATTATCGCGAGCTGCTGGGGAATCCCATAAGGGGGATCGTCTTTTTTATAACCTCAGATGATTATAAGATCACCCATAGAGATTATTGCATTGTTGATCCTGCATCTAAATAAGGTTTTTGCTAGAATCACAGCGTGCTTCTGAAGTGATTATAGAAATTTATTCAGCCATCTCATATGATAAACGCATAACATAATAGTTGATGGGTGGGGAAAAATGATGGCTACAAGTGAAACTGCCTTGCGACAAAATGCGCCAAAAACGCGCAAAAACAAAGTCAGTTTTTTGCCTTCTAAACAAGCATTGTACCGAGATCGCTGGTTATACTTGATGTTATTGCCGGGCGTGCTATTTTTTATCACAATGAAGTATTTGCCTATGTGGGGTGTACTCATTGCGTTTAAAAACTATCAACCATTTCTTGGTTTCAATAAAAGCGAATGGGTAGGCTTCGAACATTTTATCACGTTTTTTAATGAATCATCTTTCTGGCTGCTATTTCGAAATACAATCGTTTTGGCTTTATACAATATGCTGTTTTTCTTCCCGTTGCCAATTATTATCGCGTTGATGCTGAACGAGTTGCGGTTAGAAATGTTCAAGCGTTTTGTGCAAACGCTTATCTATATACCGCATTTCTTCTCATGGGTTGTCGTCATCGGGATAAGCTATATCATGTTTACGACTGAAGGTGGGGTTGTAAACGATCTCATTGTCCAAATGGGTGGGGAAAAACTTGACTTCCTCTCAAGTGAAAACATGTTCCGAACCATGATTACATCGCAGGTCATTTGGAAGGAAACAGGTTGGGGAACAATTATCTTCTTGGCTGCACTGTCTGGCGTTGATCCCCAGCTCTATGAAGCTGCGCGCATTGATGGAGCTAATCGCTGGAGACAAGTGTGGCACATTACACTGCCTGCATTGCGCACTACGATTATTATTTTGCTCATTTTGCGTCTGGGGCACTTTATGGATAACGGATTTGAACAAATCTTTTTGATGCTTAACGCAATAAATCGTAATGTCGGTGAAGTGTTTGATACCTATGTGTATGATACGGGTATTCGTCAAGGACAATTCAGTTATTCAACGGCAGTTGGTTTATTTAAGTCAGTCGTTGGGCTTATTTTGGTTGTGACATCGAACTATTTGGCGAAAAAGGCCGGCGAAGAAGGGGTTTACTAAAATGTTCGAATGAGGAGGTATAACCATGGTACAGAGCAGAATTTGGGGCGAGCGTCTGTTCGACGGCATCAACGTAGTGTTGCTTACTTTATTTTCGATCATGACAATTCTTCCATTTATTTATATTGTGTCGGCTTCATTTACGACTTCCGAAGAGTTAACGCGAAAAGGACTTGTCTTATTTCCTACTGCCTTCTCGCTCGATGCGTATCAGTATATTTTTTCTACTGAAACGTTATTCCGAAGTCTTTCATTTACCGTATATTTAACGGTTTTCGGAACCTTCATGAACCTTTTCTTTACATGTCTTATGGCTTACCCGCTAGCAAGGTCAACGTTATTTGGAAGAAAAGCAATTATGATGATGGTCGTTTTCACGATGTTGTTCAGCGGTGGGATGATTCCAATGTTTCTAGTTGTCAAAGAGTTTCATATGTTGGATACGATTTGGGCGTTAATCATTCCAGGACTTATTAGCGCTTTCAATCTTGTCATTCTTAAAAATTTTTTTCAGCAATTGCCTGATGGACTGGAGGAATCGGCCGAAATTGATGGGTGCAGCGATATCGGCATTTTATTCCGAATCGTACTGCCGCTATCCATGCCAGCAATAGCTACATTCTCACTCTTTTACGCAGTTGGTCATTGGAATAGTTATTTCTCGGCACTACTCTATATGAACGATTCCACCAAGTGGCCGATTCAGGTGCTATTACGTCAAATTGTTATTATGGCTCAGGGTGGCATCGGAGATGAGACGACGATGGACTCCAATTTTGTACTTCCGCCAGTGCAAACGATTAAAATGGCCGTTATCGTTGTTGCTACAGTGCCAATTTTACTCGTGTATCCGTTTTTGCAAAAGCATTTTGCGAAAGGTGTACTATTAGGTTCGGTTAAAGGTTGATTTGTCCTCATGCAAATTAATTTTTGATATAATGTGCGTACTTTTAGACGAAATCATAATTTAGGGGGACATGGCCAAATGAAACAGGGAAAAAAAGGTCTACTTAAAACAACGCTTGCTTCAACTTGTATTATGGCAATGAGCGCAAGTTTGCTTGCTGCTTGCGGTGGCAACACGGGAGCTCCGGCAGGTAGCAGCACGCCAGCTGCGAAGGAACAGACACAGTCAACGGCAAAGGCTACAGAAAACAAGGCTCCGCTTGATCTCAGTATTATGACGATCTACTATGGTACAGAACCGCCAAAAGCGGACAATGAAATCATAGTTGCCTACGAAAAGCTGCTGAATGTTAAGTACAATACAACTTGGGTACCTTCAGCAAGCTATAATGACAAAGTCAATACAACCATTGCTTCCAACACCATGCCAAAAGTTATGTTAGCTACAGACATTAAAGCGCCAATTATTGTTAACTCTGCTCGCTCAGGCGCGTTCTGGGAGATCGGTCCATTGTTGAAGGACTATCCGAACCTGAGCAAAATGAATCCAATTTCCGTGGCAAATAGTTCAATTGACGGAAAAACGTATGGTTTGTATCGTCCACGACCATTGTCACGAGCTGGGGTCGTTTTCCGCAAAGACTGGTTGGATAATGTAGGTATGAAAGCACCAACAACAATCGATGAATTCTACAAAATGTTGCAAGCATTCAAAGAAAAAGATCCTGACAAAAATGGCAAGAATGATACCATTCCATTTTACGTGAATCAAGATTTGGCTTTCACTGCCGTTTCCTCTTGGTTCGGTGTGCCAAACAAATGGGAAGTTAAAGACAACAAACTTTCACCAGAGTTTATGTCTAAGGAATACTTAGAAGCTCTGAAGTTCTATAAAAAACTGTATACTGAAAATTTGATTAATCAAGACTTTGCAGTTGCGAAATCAACACAAATTTTTGAAAATATCAACAAGGGCAAAGCTGGCGTATATGTGGGCAATATGGGCGATTCAACGAATAAGCACGCGGACCTGTTTAAATTGTTCCCGAACGCACAAATTGATGTTCAAAACGTAATTAACGGTACGAAAGGCGCTAAGTGGCCTTCTGAGCCAGGATTCAATGGTGTCTTCTTATTCCCGAAAACCAGTGTTAAGACCGAGGCTGAGTTGAAGCAAATTTTGGCTGCATTCGATAAGCTGTCTTCACAAGAAGGAACTGATTTGCAATACTACGGGATTAAAGGGAAGCATTGGGAGTTAGATAATGGTAAAGTGAAGAAACTGATTGACACTGATTCCTGGAATAAGCTGAAAAATGATGTATGGGCTTATGAATTGACCTATTCGAAAGAAGCACCATCAGAGATAACTGATAAAGATTCGCCGCTTAGTGTGAAAGTTGCGAAAGCGACAGAAGAGAATGAGAAAATGGTAATAACTAACCCAGGTGAAGCGATTATTTCGGATACATTCTCGACAAAAGGTCCTAATTTGGAAAAAATCTATAAGGATGCCCGTACTAAATTTGTAATGGGACAACTTGATGAAGCAGGTTGGAACGCGGCGATTGAACAATGGCGCAAAGAAGGCGGTGACAAAATTATTGAGGAAATGACCGCTGAATATGCTAAAATGAAAAAATGATTTTAGACCGGAGTATGCAGTGAGAGGAAGATTTTGCCCATGCCGATAAAGAAACCATCATATCTGAGGAGATTGCTGCTATACAGCCTTCTCTTGGGAACACTTCCAGTTATCGTCTTGGGCATCTCCTCTTATTGGAAGTCCTCGTCCGCTATTCAATCAAAGGTAGGGGAAAGCAACAGGCAGTTGTTGCTGGAAAGTCAACTGAAAGTAGAATATGTGCTTCAATCGGCAGACCAGAAGATGACGTCGTTCATTATTTCTAACCTTGCTTATGACGCACTTGATCAGGCGAAAGATACCTTTCGCTTTGATTTGTTTCAGATGCTGCAACAAAGTATTGTAGATCTGCAGGTGCCAGGATTGGATGCACAAGAAGTACAATTGATAAACCTGAAAAATCAGTGGGTGCTTGAAGATAGAGGGCTGTATGATTTGAAAGATATGGTTGATAACACCTGGTTGGAACAATATGGAAGTCTCTCATCTGCCTCCGAATGGATCAAGATGAGGTCATCATCCAATCATTCTGCCTATGATGTCAGTTTGGTTAAGCATATGCCAATCAATATGCCAAAAGCTGTCGGATTACTGAAGATACAAATTCCTAGCTTTGAGTTGAACCAGCTCATAACAAACGGGGAACGTATCGGCAACATGATGATTTTGGATCGAGATTTTACGATATTGGCTCATTCACGGACCGAGTTGCTTGGCACGAAGTTATCAGGCGTGTATTACGATAAGCTTTTGGCGGAATCCTCGTCACTATCTGAGGGCACATTTACAGTCAGACTTGAAGACGACAAACATAGTATCACATTCCGAAAGTCGTCATATAATGGCTGGATTTATATATCGGATAATGCCATAAGCGACATGACGAAGGATGCGAAAGCAATTGGCTGGTTCACATTCTTAACAGCGCTTATGATTACGTTGTTAATTTCATTGCTTTCATGGTACGGTTCGAAAAAGATGTACTCACCAGTTCGCAAATTGTACCRATTAGTTGATTCGAGGGCTGGTGC
>NZ_JBFUHL010000032.1:0-67288 GCF_056402415.1 Paenibacillus sp. P4_A9 | reverse complement strand
ATGTCCTGCATATCTTTATAATGCTGTTCTAGCTGCTTGGATGCAGTGAACAACTGCTCGTATATAACTGGCATTTCGTGCTTCAGCTGAGCAATCGCCAGAGGTGTCCTTATCCCTGCTACCACATCTTCTCCCTGTGCATTGATCAGGTATTCACCGAAAAATGTATTCTCCCCAGTGGATGGATTTCTCGTAAAAACAACACCAGTACCGCAATTACTGCCCATATTGCCGAATACCATGCTTTGAATATTGACGGCTGTTCCCTGTTCATCTGGAATTCGATTTATTTTACGATAAATCTGTGCCCTTTGATTGTTCCATGACTTGAAAACAGCTTCAACGGCCATGCGTAACTGCTCGTATACATTTTGAGGGAAATCTTTGCCTGTTTTCGCCCGAATGCACTTTTTATACGCTAGGATAAGCTCCTTCCAACCTTCAATTGTAACATCTTGATCGTGTTCCGCTCCTGCTTTCTCTTTCAAACGGTGCAACAATTGTTCGAAATGGTACGATTCAATGCCCAGCACGACGTTCCCAAACATCTGCATCAATCGGCGGTAGCAGTCGTAAGCGAACTTTTCATTGTTCGTAAGCGAGGCCAATCCTTGAACCGTTACATCATTGAGACCGAGATTCAATATGGTGTCCATCATCCCTGGCATCGAGCTTACAGAACCTGAACGTACAGAAACAAGAAGCGGATTGCTTGCATCTCCGAAGGTTTGTCCCTTCTGTATTTCCAGCTGTCGGAGAGCTGCTCCGACTTGTTCAAACAACTCTTCTGAGATTCGGTTGCCCAGTTTAAAAAAGTTTAAGCAAGCCTCCGTTGTAATCGTAAAGCCTGGAGGCACTGGTAGACCAGCCCGTGTCATCTCAGCGAGATTGGCTCCCTTTCCACCGAGTAAAGCTTTCATTTGAGCATTTCCTTCTTGAAAGGGTACCACTTGTTTCTGAGTCATCTTTTGTTTGCCTCCTTATTATTGATGAAACATTCGATTGAATTGCACAAACTATAAAATTTTTTATATCCGTCCGTTGGTAATGTTGCAATCACTTCATTACACGATTTACAAATGATTACGCCAAGTTCATGCCGATGAATGGTATCCAATGTTACATGGTTTGTGTTAGACATTCCGCTTCCCCCTTTCGTTGTGTACTTTCCATACGTGACATATAGGAGACTAAATCAATGACTCGATTTGCGTAACCCCACTCATTGTCATACCAAGCGAGCAGCTTGATTTGGTTATCCTGCGTCATAATGCTAAGACCGTCAATGATGGCGGACTTCGCATTGCCAATATAATCAGCAGAAACAAGCGGTAATTCATTGTAGTCAACGAAGGTTCCAATTTGTCCGGCAATCGCCTGTTTGATGGCTAATTTCACTTCGTCGACTTTTATTTTACGACCGACTACGACTTGCAGATCCAGCAGTGAAACGTCCTGTGTCGGAACACRTACGGAGACACCTTGAATATGGGATGCGAGATGAGGAATAACATCAATAAGTGCTTTGCCCACTCCAGTCGAAGTTGGAATAATAGAATTCGTACACGCCCTAGCACGGCGAAGATCTTTATGCGGGTTATCCATATGATTTTGATCATTCGTATATGCGTGAATCGTTGTCATCCACCCCATCTCGACATGAAAAGCTTCATCCAGAATATGCAGAATTGGTGCGATACAGTTGGTTGTACAAGAGGCTGCAGAAAGTAAATGATGCTGCTTGGGATCATATCGGTTTTCATTTACTCCCATGACAACAGTTAGATCCATGTCCATACCCGGTGCAGTAATTAAAACCTTTTCTGCTCCACCAGATATGTGTCGTTCAGCACCATGCCGATGATTGAACTGTCCGGTTGCGTCTACGACTAACTGGACACCATAATCCTCCCATGGGAGTAGATTGGGTTCTTTTTCACAGATGACAGCAATCTGCTGCCCATTAATCCGAAGTAGGTTGTCATTTAATACTTCGATGTTCGCGTCCCAAGTGCCATGAACCGAATCATATTTCAACAAATGGGCTAACACATGAATGGGACTAGTTGAATTGATCACTTTCACTTCGAAATCCTGCTGATTAAGGGTCAATGCTCTTCTTAAACATAACCTACCAATTCTACCTGTACCACTTAAGCCAACTCGCATCTCCATCCCCCCAACCCCTATTTAGTATGTCATAAATGTAACATTACATTAAATAATACACAATATATACTTGACTATTGTAACAATATTGTCATTTATTCTTTTAAATTCATATATATTATGTCATATATAGAAGGAAACTTAATACAAGTAAATTAGGCGAAAATGCTGTCTTTGGGGTGAATTCAAGGTTTGGGCAAAGAAAAAAGAAGCATTCCGATGCTTGCACACCTTGGCGCTTCTTCTTTCTTTTATTACTTTTATTCCCTTACTCAATTTCCTTCAGCCAAATCGGGCGATTTTCATCCATAGACCGATAAGCAGCAAACACCGCTTGCAGCGTTAGTAAATTATCTTGAACACTGTTTTCCGGCTCACGGTCTTCTTCAATGGCCCGCATTAATTCTCCCATCGTGCCTAGAAAAGCATCTGGAAACCATCTGCCTTCAAGTTGTGGCGTAAACCAATAGGCTGGATCAATTTTTCGAGAAGTAAAACTTAATGTATCCTTCTGTCCGATAGGGTAATTATATAAGGCCCCATTGGTACCTTTAATCACGCCTTCAGTTCCCTCAAAACGGAAAGTAGCATACCAATCATCTTGTCCAGCTATATTGTTATGATTATCGTGAATGAGTCCCCTTGTCGTATCCCCTGGAAATTTCATATGGATCAAGGTCCGAGTTTCACCTTTACATGCTTGATCTGGGAATTTGGCTCCATCCGCATATACATACTCAGGTGTTCCAAATAAAGATCGAATGGCATCTATATAATGGATGCTGTGATACATCAACTCTGGATGATCAATCTTCGTAAGCCATGGCCAGAGTGACCAATCCGTATTCACATTCACTTGAATCGAGGCCTGTGTCACCTGCCCCAACCAACCTCTTTGAATAATGGTACGGCTCGCACGAATTCCCGGTGCCCATCGCAATTGCTGGTTAACGGCTCCTTTAATATCCGCCAACTCACATGCTTCCACAATACGCTTGGCATCCGCATACGATTCGGCAAGCGGCTTTTGACAAAGTACATGTTTGCCTTTCGCTGCCGCACGCTCTACTACTTCAGGTTGAAATTTAGAAGGGATTGCAATATCCACAATTTCAATTTCGGGATGATCCAGTAATTCATCTAGTGTTCCGAAAATATTTGGGAGTGAAAATTCACCTGCAACTTTTTCAGCTTGACTACGATTCGTATCATAAATCCCGACAATGTTTAGACCACCCATCCGATAGGCTGGGAGATGACAGGCTTGCACGATAGCACCCGCGCCAACAATACCGATCCCCTTGCTTTTATTCTGAGGTACTTTGGGTTTATAGTCTAAATCTAGCAAAGCACTTTGCTTCAGTTCCATAGTAATCAACCCTTCGCCTATTTCTTCTTCACCAACAATAAGTGAGCGCAAGCCAAGACTACTTGATTATGTTGATTGAGCACTTCTACTTGTTCAGTCACCATGCCGTAAGCCTGACGCTTCGGATATTCTTCTTTAGCGGAAATAGTTGTACGTACACGAATCGTATCCCCTATATGCACAGGTTTTACAAACCGAAGCCGATCGTACCCATACGAGAACGCCTCGGGATTCATTACCCCGGCAGACATTCCGATCCCTACACTAAATATAAGGGTGCCATGCGCGATACGTTGGCCGAATTCCTGCGTTTTACACCATTCGGCATCCATATGATGCGGGAAGAAGTCACCCGTTTGACCCGCGTGCATAACAATATCTGTTTCGGTAATCGTTCTGCCTAATGTTATCCGTGAAGAATTCAATTCATAATCCTCAAAAAACATAGACTGGATCATTTATTTAGCCTCCATTCAACTTCTATAAACGATAAAAATTCGCAGCTGTATGTCCCAGCACGGAATCAATTTCGGCCTTCGAGCGACCTTCCAGCGCTTTGTTCGTTTCATTCATTACTTTCGCGTAATCACCAGCCAAATTCGCAACAGGCCAATCACTGCCGAACATAAGACGCTCCGCTCCGAATATCTCGAATGCATAATCCATATAGGGTTTAATATCTGCAGCTGACCAATTTTCCCAATCCGCAGCCGTATTAAGCCCAGATAATTTGGCATATACATTCGGATAACTTGCCGCTCTCTTCATCAGACTAGCCCATGGCTCCATCTGTCCATCTTTAATTGGCGGTTTAGCCAAATGATCGATGACGATTCTTAGATCAGGAACTCTTTCAGCAAGCGTAGGTACGTGCTCTAAGTGTCTAGGCAAAACGGCCACGACATCAAAAGTCAAGCCGTAGGATGCCAACACCTTCAAGCCTTCGATAACTTCATCCTGCACGACCCAATCCGGATCCTTCTCTTCATGAATCAGATGGCGGATACCCTTAAATAAAGGATTTTGGGTATAAAGCTGCAGCTTCATTGCAGCTTCGTCCGGTTTATTCAGCGGTACCCAACCTACTACACCCGCTACCCAATCATGACTGGCAGCAGTTTCAAGCATATAATCCGTATCTTCATAGGAATCCATCGCTTGCACGATGACTGTTTTATCAATCCCAGCCTTTTTAATTAGCGGTTCGAGTTCAGCAGCCTCAATGGTTCGGTATATAGGTCCATATGCAGGTACTAACCAGGGATAGGCAACTTTATCCAAATTCCAAAAATGCTGATGGGCATCAATTCTCATCTCTCATCATCCCTTTTTCTCGATTTGATCTTGCCATTGCTCTGGAGTTCGATACTTCACCGTTTGTAAATGTTCACAATAGAGGACGAGCTCGCCCTCATTTTTATACACTTCGTAACTTACTTTGACTAATCCTAACTCTTTGTACTTTGGACGCTTTTCCAAATGTGTACGCACTGTGTAGATGGTGTCACCAATAAATACGGGTTTAATGAAACGAAGCTTATCATAGCCATAGCTAAATGTATGAATGTTGTTATGTGCCATCAAACCTAGACCTACGCTGAAAACAAAAGCGCCAGCAACTAATCTGCGCCCAAAAATGCCCTCTTCTTTGGCAAAAATTTCGTCAGCTACATAGGGATGCATATCCATCACTAAAGCGTTAAATTGCATGCTCTCGCCTTCTGAGAGTGTACGACGCATGGAACGAATCTTCTTACCAACCTCAAACTCCTCATACATCCAATCCTCCGTATTAAACAAAGGGATATCTTGGTGTGGGCGATTAACATTTTTTATTTCACTCATTTATAAGCAGCTCCTTCATTATTGAGTTATTGTCTTCACCGAGTTCCGGTGAGCCTACTGTCGATGTGAAAATTTGTCCGTCTATTCGAATTGGACACCTCGTAGTAATTAGACTAGTGCCATTTTTACGAGTGACCTCTTGCGTCATATGTAATGTATGGAATCCTTCATGCAGCAGCAACGTATCCCAAGACATCAAGTCAGCACACCAAAAGTCTACGGGTTCAAGGATTGAAAGCCAACGCTGTGTTGTTTCGGTTTGCAAATGCTCCGCAAGGATTCGCTTGATTTCATCGCGCTTCGTCGCCCACTCATTCGGATCGGTATAGGTCAATAAGGCTGTGCAATCAAGCAGCTTGCCAAGGTCTACAACGGACCCCATTGCGAGTGCAAGATAGCCGTCTTTCGTCTTGTAGATTCCGTATGGGGCTCTTAAATAAGCATGGGCATTATTTATACCGCTTCGTTCGGGAAGTTTACCGCCATCGTTCAAATACGTTGTCAGCACCTCGAATTGAAAGTCCAGGGTAGCCTCAAGTAAACTTGCTTGAACGAAAGCCCCTTCCCCCGTAATCCCGCGTCGCACTAAGCAGGATAAAATACCTTGCACCAATTGTACGCCTGCCATCATATCCGCAACAGCTAAACCAAATGGCATAGGTGGTTGGTTGGCATCACCGTTTAACCAGGCGAGGCCACTTAACGATTGTACGAGTAAATCCTGCCCGGGTCTGTCACGCCATGGACCTTCATGTCCATAGCCGGTAATTTCACCATAGATGAGTGCTGGGTTTATTTCATGAACTCGCTCGTAATCCAGTCCAAGTCGTTCCATTACGCCTGGCCGGAAGTTTTCAATAAGTACATCCGCTTTACGGATTAAGGATTTAATAATTTCAAGTTCATCTTTATTTTTCAAATCTACAGCGAAGCTTTCTTTATTCCGATTAATGGAATGAAATAACGTGCTGTCACCGTCCAACTCCAAATTAGAAATATATAAAGTCCGGCAGATGTCACCTGTTCCGGAACGTTCTATCTTGATCACCCTCGCGCCAAGATCGGCTAATCGCAAAGCAGCAGAAGGTCCGGAAAGAAACTGACTGAAGTCTAGTACGAGCATACCATCCAGAGGTTTATGCATTGTAGTTATTCCCATGTTGTCAACTCCATATATAGGGATCTTTGCGTGTGCGCAAAGTCTCTCTGCTTAAAGCAGAAATTCTTTATCCAATCTTTCATTATCTTCGCCGATACGCGGGGCCCATTTGTCGGATTCAAGTAGGGTTCCGTTAATCCGAATCGGACAACGTGTCATTTGCAGACTAGGGGTTCCAGGTCTCGTGACTTCCTGAATCATATTCAACGTTTTAAATCCATCATGCTCAAGYAATCGATCCCAGGTATAAACATCGGCGCACCAATAATCAGCGGGTTCCAATCGATCCAACCATGCCCCAGTTGTTCGCGTCTTGAGGTGCGTTACTAAGATTTGCTTGATTTCATCTCGGCGCGTGAACCAGCTTTTCGGATCGTTATAAGCAGTTAAAGCATCACATTCCAGAAGTTCCCCAACTCGGATAATCGAACCCATGGCAAGGGCTAGATAACCATCCTCTGTTTCATATATGCCGTACGGAGCCCCTAAATAGGCATGCGCGTTATTCACAGAGCTTCGGACAGGCAATTGTCCGCCATCATTCAGATGCGTCGTCAATACTTCAAACTGAAAATCCAAGATCGATTCAAGCAAACTAACTTCTACCAGCCCGCCAATACCTGTGCGGCCACGACGTACAAGACACGCAAGGATGCCTTGAACTAAATGTGCACCGGTAAATAAATCTACAGCAGCCAGTGCAAAAGGCATGGGAGGTTGATCTGCGTTACCATTAAGATAAGTTAGGCCGGATAACGATTGGATTAACAAATCTTGACCTGGCTTTCCTTTCCATGGTCCTTCTTTTCCATATCCGCTAATACTGCCATAGACGATTTTGGAATTGATTTGTTTAACGCTTTCATAATCTAAACCAATTTTATCCATCGTTCCCGGGCGAAAGTTTTCTATCATCACGTCTGCCTGTTCAATCAACTTTTTTACTTTGATAAGATCGTCTGGGTCTTTTAAATTCGCTTGATAGCTTTCCTTATTTCGGTTAATCGTATGGAATAACACGCTATCGCCATCCGATAATAAGTTATTTAAGGACAATTGGCGGCAAGAGTCACCGGTTATAGGCCTTTCTATTTTAACTACTCGCGCGCCAAGATCCGCAAGTCGCAATGCAGCAGATGGCCCGGAAAGATATTGACTGAAATCAAGCACTAAAAGTCCTTCTAGCGGCTTCATGGATTATCCTCCTTGAGCGATTCACGATACAAAATGTCCAACTTTGCCAATACTTCATTTGGATTACCGCCATCTCGAATATAATCTCGGACAACAYCACCTGCATGATCTTGAAAGTGAAAATATCCGCTGTACCTAGGACGCAAATAAGCGCGATCCAATGCTGGCAAGGTATCTTTGTAATAATTTTCAGTTTGACGATTGACCTCTTCATCGAGCCATGCGGCTCTGTGACCAGGTTGACCGCCGCTCTCGAAATAAATGGTTTTTTGGATATCCGCACTTGCTGTAAACATAGCGAAGTTCAATGCTTCATCCATGTGTGTGCAGTTGACCGAAATCGCTAACCCTGTTCCGCCTAAGGTAGATCTCAATTTCCCATAATCGCCGATAGACACCATGTCCGTAGAACGCACTCTGTATTTAGAGTATCCTCGTCTGGCATAATTGGAATATCCGTAAGCAAAAGGACAGTAATAAATATCTTCACGCGTAGTTAACGCTTCCATGACCTTAATTGGATTCCAATCCAACATTTCCGCTGTGCAGTAATTCGTTAGTTCTTTAAGTTGATCCAGCACCCTAAGTCCCATTTCTGTACTAACAACGCTTTCATTATTGGTGAATGGTTCTTCGCCTTGCGTGTAGCAAAGCATATAAAAGTTCATTAGTGTATCAATCGGAATTCCAGCAAAAGCAACCTTTTTTTGTTTAGCTAACGCAATTAGATCTTCCCACGTTTCTGGCAAATGAAGCCCGTCTTTTGCAAATAAATCAGGGCGATATGAGGACACAGGCGTTGCTGCATCAACAGCTAATGCACTTTGATAACCATCAAAATTATAGCTAAGGTGCGATTTACCTACTGAATTTGCTGCTTGGTCAGCCATAAACTCGCGAGGAAGCTTCTGATCCAAGGGAACCAAAATATTTTTATCCGCGGCAAACCCAGCCCATGGATGGTCAATAATCAATAAATCATATTTCTCTGCTAACATTTGAATCGGATAATCAGCAAAATGCTGCAGCGAACGTTTCTCCCAAGTAATTTCCACGTCTCCATGCAACTCCATATATCGTTGCGAAGCAGCTACTACTGAAACATAACCCCTTGAATGATTCCATGTAATACCGCGAAGTTTTTTTGTCATCGTTTTAGCCCCTTCATTTTCTGGTAGTACCAGAATACCACAACTCCTTGTTTTCCTCAATCAATTTCAGTATAGTTAAGTTAGTAAGAATGATTTTCAACATTTGGAGGTCCTACCGAAATGTTAGATATAAAAGCTGTTAAGAAAGTGACAGTTACTGAGCAAATAATGGAGCAAATTGCCAGCATCATTACTTCAGGCCAACTTAAGCCTGGCGATCAGCTCCCTAATGAAAGAGATCTTGCTGAACAATTCCAAGTAACTCGTGGCCGCGTTCGTGAAGCGCTTCGTGCTTTGTCTCTTGTCGGTTTGCTTACCATAAAAGCAGGAGAAGGCAGCTTCGTTAACGAACAACAAGCCCCGTTAACGCCTGAAACGATTACATGGATGTTTTACAGTGAAATTAATAACTTAGATGAGGTGTATGCTGCTCGGAAATTGATCGAATCCGAGGTCTATCTCACAGCTGCGAGTAAAGCAACACAAGCTGAGCAGGACCATCTTGTCCAGATTCTTGATGCACTTGTCCAAGCCAAAAATCAACAGAATCCAGCAGAGTTTCTAGATCTATTAGATCAGTTTGATATCTACATGGGTGAAATCTGTGGTAATCGCATTTATGCCAAATTGATGCAAACTGTTGTTCATCTACGTAGAGAAACAAGTTTGAAGTTATTGAAAGTACCTGGTGCGATCGAAAGCAGCATGGAAATACGTTTAGCTTTAATGCATGCAATTCAGTCCAAGGATAAGAAACTCGTCAAAGATTCGGTTCATGCGTTTTTCGAAAAATCGAAAAAGTTCTACGATAATATTATCGGCAAAGCATAGAACTCAAAACGGCGCTAGTAAAAAAGTGGTTGAGCAGAAAACATTCTGATCAACCACTTTTTGTTTTATATAAGCCACGCTAACTTGACTACTGATTTTGGATCAGAATTCTTAATCCATACAAATGATCAGGTCCTCTCTTCAATTAACCAAAAAGCTAATAATGCGAACAGCATGCCCAGCACTATGGCTATTCTTCTTTTCAGATATTTGAATATTTATCGTATGTTCGCCATGAACTAATTCCGATTCCAGTGTAAAAGCCCATGGGATGTGTAGTTCTTGACTCCAATCAGTAAAAAGATCCAGTTCCCGTTCTTTCTTGTTATCGACAGCATACTGAATAATACCTGCATCAAAGCCAGCTGGAACTAGGATTCCGATGGAACTTCCCCTAAATGTAAATGAAACTGAATCACCAGGATGATTCCCTTCCAATAAAGGAACATCTACAAATTGCGGACGCGTTTCCCCAAAAGCTGGTCTCCAGTTTGGATTCCGCTGAAAACCGTACAGATTCGAAGCTTGATCGACACTTGCATAATGCCCGTATTGATAGCAGAATGGATCAAGTTCGCTTGCCAGAGAAGCTGGGCATTCACTGCCCAAATTCAAATCTTGATTGGATTGGCGCATCCAGCAAGTTTCCAGGACCGATTGAATCGTTTCTGCATAAATGGCATGACCAAAAGGTGCAGRATGCAGGCCTCCGAAGGTCTTCCAATCAAATTCCCCTGCATCTATGCGACCAGTTATCTCTTTTGATAAATCTATAGAAGTCAGCTGATAATAATCAGCAACCTCTTCCATGGTTACTATTTCTGAAGGAGTAATTCCCGAGCGAATATCTTCCATCTTCCAATCATCAACAGAATAAAGTAGAATGATTTCGACATTCTCATTATGACGCAACGCCTGACGAATTATGCCTTCCAGTCCTCTTATCGTTTCTTCCTCCTGYCTGCCGTTTACCCTTTCATTGACGGCAAACTCTACAAACAAGAGATCCACCTTCCCCTTAAAGAAAACATCCTGCCGCATCCTGTGCGATCCAAGAGTTGTATCGGTTGAGCTGATTCCCGCGTTTATAAAATCAATTAAGGTATGCGGAAATCGGTTTTGCAAATAGTCCGATATGATTGTCCGCCATCCATCCATCTCGGTTATAGATCCGCCTAAAAAGGCAACTCTCGCTTGCGGACCATGCTGAAGGGCATGGAAAGATCTGCCACTGTTATTTCGCATCGCTATTTCCCGAATCAATACAAATGATCAGGTCCTCCCTTCTTTCTTCAGGGAAAACATCTAACTTCACAATCATGCCATCTCGATATTCACATTCGACAATGGTTTGACCTGGGGCATGGAATTTGAAGGAAACGTCCCAGTTCTTTGGCCATGCAGGCAGAATCCATATCTTATCATTCTTGATTTGATAAGCCATAAGCTGCAGCGTACTTAGAATATTTGCTCCATGATCGGTATCAGGAACGCAGTCATAGATCGGTCCCCACATGGCTGGAAAACGAAAGCCTGGATTGGTGAGTTGGCAATTATTCTCCAAAACAGTTTGAGCTTCTTCCGTTAACCCGAGAAGTGCCGCGTTCATGCCAATTTGTTGCCATCCTGAATAACTAGCATAATAAGTGCCATTCATCGGGCCTCTCCCCATAATATAAGGGCGATAAGCTTCAGATATCTCAAGTACATAGTGTAAAGAATCGATGGCAACACTTATGTCCGGTTTATTAAGTCCATACAGTTCAAAGGGGTGCACCGCATACATTTCTGGCAACTCGACATTTTGTCTCTTGGTTTCAAATTCGCTAGCTGGAGCTAAGAGCTTCTTCCCTTGGACGGTTTGAGCAGGAAGTTCCGGCGTCATTTTGCGAATGGCATCAAAGTACTTGTAGTCAGATACTTTCTCTTCAGGTAAAGCAAGAATACCATCAAGTACCGCGTGCATACCCGCTACTACTGGCATGCTATTCGTTGTATCCCAATACGTCTCAACGGCATGGATGGGTGATATGACCATGGTGCCATCTTTCCGTTCGGTAAACCTCGTTTCGATATATCGACATAGATCTTTGGCATAAGGTAAAAGCTCATCTCGTAAGAACACTTCATCCGAAGTAAACTCATAATAATCGAGCATCATCTTGATCAACTCAAGACCCGGAGAAATATCTACAGCCCCACCGTGCCGGTTAGCTGAAACGCCAACAGGCAAGTCCTCGCGATCCAGTCCGAATACCCATCCTGGCATTAACCCAAAGCTCGTGTTGATTTCCGTATTGAATTGCCCTTCGGCCTGGCTATACAGGTGAGCCCGTACGCGATTCAAATCCCAGAAACGACGGTAGTAACGAAACAATACCTGCATCATTTCGGTTTCACCGCGAGCAAGCATAGAGTGATACGACAAACGCACATTCTGCCATAAATTCATATGCGTCCATGCCCGTTCATCTGGATTGAATTCTAAATTCGGTTCTTCAGTAGGCATCGTAGTGAAAACCTCAGGGAAGTTATCAAACTTGTCTATGGAATAATGTTGATCTCCCCCCGGCATAACAGTGAATAACGACCCATTAAACATAATGGGAAATTCGCCCCTGCTCGAACAAGCTGACATCCATTTCGTTAGCACATAAGCGCTTGTAACGGCAGAAGGAGCGGTCGTCACATCTTGAAACGGTTCTTTATTCATATCTTGAATCTTTGGATCGACCTGGGCTGAAGCAGGCACATCTCCCTCGACGAAAATCCAGCTTTGCTGCCAATAGTCATTCCACCATTTTGCCGTACGAGATAATGCAGCTAATGCTTCTGGTATCTCTGAATGAATGTCTTCAAGCGCCCTGATCCAATCCTCCGGATGAAGTACTTGCGCACTGTGTGTAGTGATCATTAATTCAAAATTGGTTACTTCATTTACCGTTTCAAGCTGGCCTAGATCCGTTGTAACAGCACCCGGCATACGGATTATTCCGCCAAACGTACGATTTGTAAGTGTATCTGGAATACAATCCAGATGCTCCATAAGCCCCTGCAACGCTGCATGTGCGGGTATGCAAGTTTCACCATTGCGGTGATAGAAGAGTACCTTCTCTCTCTCATTCGTAACGATATCCGCTGACTCAGAAATGTTATATGTAGATCTTTCACTGAGCGGACTATCACTTCCAGATGGTCGAGCCTCGGTGCGCCAAGTTTCATAAGATAAGCTAACTTTAATCGCTGAAGCGAACTCTCCTGTAACATAAATAGTAGGGCTCTCCGCATCAACAAAAATTCGTAAACAAATTTTTTTTTCGCCCTCACCCGCATGAATCTCCATGTTTCCATCACGCAAATGGAGCTCTTGGTGAAACGAATTTCCTTTAAGAAAAGGATTGGGCGATAACCGCACTCGGATTTTTCCAAGTTTGACATTCCGATCAAGTTCAGTTAAAGCATCGGTTCTTGCTATATAAAATTGTAAGTCACCGTCTTGCTCAACCCATACGTTTATCGCAACTTCGCCATTGCCTAGCGGCATCGAGCTACGATCTGTCCGACCTGGTGTGTTCCATTTCACATTATAAGAATCAAGTCGATTTAACATCACGATTAAAACTTCCTTTCGATAACAGGCTATATAAGGATTAATACTGACATTATATAAATTACGCTCCGCTCATCATATACAAGTAAATTTGGTGAAAATGTAGATTTTTTTTGGTTTCTTGAAATTAGAATGGAATCTTTATTGTGCAAAATAAAGCAAACCCGACTTCGTCCTTGCAGACAAAGTCGGGTTCTACGTTTAAAGTGCTGTTATTGATTTATAAAATCGATTGCTTTTAGCAAAAATGTTGCAAAAGTTGTATCAATCGATTTACCGGATTGTGCACGAATATGATTTTCCAAGGCTTTTGGGTTCTCAATCATAGCCAGCAAGCTGTTATATATACCTTTGTTGGTGATCCATCCTTGTGAGTACGCATAATGAACCGCTTCGTCCAAATGGTCGATATCCATCTGTACTTTCAGCAAGTACGTTTCCTCTGTTTCGTTCCCTGCAGCATCAGATGCCTTAACCTTCACCACATGATCTCCAACGCTAAGTGAGAGTGGGCTGAATGTGTACGGTAAACTTACCTGGACACCGTCCAGCTCGAGGGATTCATTACTCACTCCGCTTAATGAATCGGAGATATCAAACATCAAACTTCCGCCATCTGTCCAGTATACATTCGTGGAGACTGTAGGAACGATCTCTGCGATCTCTGGACCTACGGAATCGATTCTAACTATCGTCGATTGTACAGATTCTTTATTCCCGAAATTGTCAACACTGTAGTAATTGATTTGATGTACACCATCTTCGGCTACAACAACAGTTTCCCCTGCTAGGAATGGGCTGTTATCCAGACTGTAGTATGTATGCTGCACCCCGCTGCCCTCATCGCTTGCGGACAATGTCACGATTTGCGCTGTACGTTGCCATTCCATCTTCGCATTGTCTGTTGTTTCTGGCGCAGCCCCAATGTTGATGGATACCGATGCTTCACTCGACTGCGCTTTCCCATCGCTTACACGGTACGTGAACTTATCCGTCCCGGCTAATCCATCATTCGGTGTATAAGTAAACGTTCCTTTCGATGAATCTACAATCGCCACTGTACCTTTCGATCCGTTCGAAACGATACTGTATGTCAATACGTCTCCATCAGCATCACTTGCAGTTAATCCAGCTGTAATAGGCGAATTTTTAAGTACATTAAATTCCGCATTATTTGTTATCGGTACTTGGTTTACAGCCTGAATGTTGCTTCCAAAAACTTTAAATTCATAAATACTTCCACCTTGTGCTTGTGTAGCTGTCAGTGTAATTTTCATATATCGAGCTGTAATTGCCCCTGGATTGGTATCCGTCATTGATGCCTGTGTCGTAAAGCTTCCTGTATGGTCCACATACATGGCGTACGTACTATCATCGGTCGAATACTCGATTTTGTACTTTTCTCCTAAGCCCAAATATTGATAGAATGTCGTGCTTACACTAGAAATCGAATAGTTCGCTCCCAAATCCACCTTCAACCAGGATGGATCTGCGGCTCCGCTAGCTTGTGCCCATCGTGTCGTTGCATTGCCATCTACAGCTTTGGAAGCATCGTAAGCACTCGAATAGATGGAGGAAGCTGTTGCCGTTTTCCCTTGGGAAAGCGGAGCTACAGGGTCACCATACACTGCAAACTCGTAGATGCTGCCTCCCTGCGCTTGTGTAGCTGTAAGTGTAATTTTCACATATCTAGCGGTTATTGATCCCGCATTGGTGTCCGTGTTTGATGCCTGTGTCGTGAAGCTTCCCGTATGGTCAGCATACATGGCGTACGTACTATCGTCGGTTGAATACTCGATTTTGTACTTTTCTCCTAATCCAAGAAATTGATAGAAAGTCGTACTCACACTTGAAATCGAATAGTTTGCTCCCAAATCTACCTTTAACCATGACGGATCTGGTCCACCGCTGACTTGTGCCCATCGTGTTGTTGCATTACCATCCACAGCTTTGGAAGCATCATAAGCACTTGAATAGATGGATGAAGCTGTTGCCGTCTTCCCTTGTGAAATCGGCATTATTGGAATTAAACTGCCATAAACTTTGAACTCATAAAGGCTGCTTCCTTGTGCTTGCGTACCCGTTAATGTGATCCTCATATATCTCGCTGTAATAGGGCCTGCGTTCGTATCTGTTCCTGAATTGTTAAAACTAGCTGTTTTGTCCGCATACATCGCGTAACTAATATCATCTGTTGAATATTCGATTTTATATTTCATTCCAAGTCCTGCAGGCATGTAAAAATTCGTATCCGTACTGGTTATCGAATAATTAGCTCCCAAATCAACCTTTAGCCACTGTGGATCTGCTCCTCCGCTRACTTGTGCCCATCTTGTCGTCGTATCGCCATCCACAGCTTTGGAAGCATTGTATGCACTTGAATAAATCGATGAGGCAGTGGCCGTTTTCCCTTGTGAGATTGGCGTCTCAACTGGAATTATCGTCGGATTTCCATATACGCTGAATTCATTGATACTTGCATCTTGACCTTGCGTATCCGCAAACGTGATTTTCATATATCTGGCTGTAACTGCGACTCTTGAATCTGTGCTTGCTTGCTTGAAGTTATCTATTTTATTGGCATACATGGTGTAATTGGTATCATCGGTTGAATACTCAATTTTGTACTTTACGCCGTTAGTAGAAGGTGTATAAAAATCCGAATTCACACTTGTAATGGAATAATTAGCGCCTAAGTCTACCTTCAACCATGACGGCTGCACCGCTCCACTGGCTTGAGTCCAACGTGTCGACGTACTGCCATCAACAGCCTTGGATGCATCCACTGTGTTAGATGAAGCAGTAGCTGATTTACCTTGAGAAAGCAAGACTGGCGTAACGCTTCCAGGAATTTGGAAATTCGGGATAGGTCCATCTCCAAGCCCCACACCTGCGTTAGCAATAATCGCTTGTGCTGTTGCATCCCAAGCATCATTGACTACTGCCGTATTATTCAATACAACATTATTCAAGGAACCTGTCATATAACTTGCCATTCCTGAACTAAAGTAGTTGTAATATGCCTTATTGTTATTGGCATTCCAGTAGCCCCCACTGCCAACATTCGTATAATACCAGTTATTTGTGCCCGAGTTTTGCTTGCTTAAGACATTGTTCGTATCAAAAAAACCAGATGTGCCATTGTCACGATAGAGAAAAGCGTATTGGTTTTTGTCATCATAGATATAATTGTTATACACAAGGCTGCCTGGTTGACTTCCTAGGGTGTAGATCCCTCCACCATCATTTAACGTATGATTAAAATTACAGATGAGGTTGTGGTCGATTATGTTATTTTTGGCAACCGACGTCCCCAACGTATCAATAAAGCCCCAGCCCCAACCAACCGAGATACCCGAGTATGGCAAATCATATAGTTTATTATGTGTGATGACGGTTCCATCCGTATACCCCACAAAAATACCGATATTCCCCATAAACTCAGCGCCAATTTTAGTAATGGTGTTATTAGATACCACGTTATTCTTAACTATCATTCTCGCATCCGTTGGATGGTGGTCTACAACATCTACACCGCCAATGTTAATCCCATTTCCCGAAATATCCGTAAATAGATTATTGTCAATCTGATTGTCTTGACTGCCGTATTCAAAACTCAAAGCTGCGTTACCCATATGGGTAAAAGTATTGTTTTTGATTACGATATTTTTGGCCGCTTTAAAGGTTACACCTGCCGGCGTCTTATATTGATTTGTACTCCACTGATGCGAAGTATAAGGTGCATTTAGATTACGATACACGACCCCACCTTGAAAATCAGCATAGCTGTTATTCCCACTTGGCTCAAGCCATGTATTGTAGGCGAAGGTAATGCCATCAAACTGAATGTTAGTGACAGGCGAATTTAATGTACCAGCACCATTGATTAATGTTTCAAGATCGGCAGCAACAAAAGTCGAAGTGGACATATTCTCTCCGGCACRCGGCTTATAGTACATGTATCCATCGGTGCGGTTATGGAACCATTCTCCTTCTGCATCCAAGAATTTATAAGCATTTTCAACCCAACTGATACTTCCACGGCTATTACCGTTTATCGTTGCGTCTGTCCAGCCCGGTTCCTTCATAGTTGCAGTACTGCCTGTAATAGAGCTGAAACCAAACCTTTTACCCATCCAACTTTGTTTGTTTACAATTTCAATATCGCTTACATTACCCAAGGTTGCCAAATCACTGTACGCAGCAGGAATGGTAACTCCAGCAGAAGTCATCCCAAATCCTGCACCATTGGCCGTTCTTGCACGGATGGCTCTAACACCATCTACATAAAACTGTCTAGTTTGCTTAGATGTACCGAAATTAGCTCTATAAATTCCTTTTGACGCATCATACAAGGTCCAGCCTGTAATTTCTGTTCCTCCACTGATGATTGGAGCAGTAGCATTATAATTTTTATAAATGACATTGTACCCGTTCGTTCCTGAATCCAACGATGTGAAAGTAAGAGTCGAAGCCAGCCTGTGGGTTCCTCCCATGAGATTCACCACGATATCGCCAGTCATTGCACTGTTAATCGTTCGTACAACAGACTGGGCATGCGCAATGGTTTGATAAGGTTGGGATTCTGTGCCTGGATTACTGTCACTACCCGTTGGCGATACATAATAGGTCGCTTGAACGGCAGCGGATGCGTTTCTAGAAAAGCTCATCAAGTTGATCATGGAGAACAGCATACACAAAACAGATACATAAGCTATACATCGTTTCATCGATCTTCCTCCTAAGATTTGTATTTGAATGTATTCATTGAATAACTCATAACATTTTCACCTCACCCCCCTTTAGATTAACGAGAACAAATAGAGGAAATGTCAGCACTTTCACATTCAAATTACGCAGATAAAACGCCTAAGTACATATCAATAATCTCGCTTCATGCGTTCCAAGTTCAACATTCATTTTCTTACTGTGGTCACCAAGAGACTCGCCGCTCCAGATATCTTCAATCGAGCAATTATTTTTCGTTAACTGAACTTCAAAGCTTCTAGGCTCATCTTCCCAATTAAAAAGGAATAGCAACTCTTTATCCGGCATCTTCACTCTGCCAACCTGAAAACTCAGGTCATCAAATTTCGCAGCTACATTCGTTGACGGCAATAATTTTTTCAGTAAAACCGTTGACTCCTCTGACAAATCAACGATTCTGTCTCCTGAGAGCACCATTCCACCAGTTGCGCAAATAAATGTGGCATGAAAAATGAACTCACGTGGCGTCAGTTCTGATTTGATTTTCACCATGTTTCCGTCAGGTCCTATTTGGTCGAGCTCTAGGTTTTGTAGCAATACGGCATCTGGATCGTTGATCCATAGCTTATTATGCTGCCAATTCCGCCAAAAGTTCTCCTTCGCAACATCGTGAAAATTGTTCCACGAACGAAAAATATCATTAGCAATTCGCATCCCATGTACCAATCCAAGCGAAGGCCACATCGGCGCATTGCAACCAAGTACAAAGCTATCCGAACCCGCTCCYTCGAGAATCGCTTCCATGGCTTCCCGATAGGCTTGAATACTTGTATAGACAGGGTCATAACGCTTACCGAATGGCAGGGCTCCCCACATGTTCGCGTCCAGCTTGAAATACGTGACTCCCCATTCTTTTCTCATGGTACTGAACATATTCAGTAGGAACTCGCGAGCTTCCGGATGGGATCCATCGAGCATATACCAGGGCCCGCTTCTCCAGCCTCCGAAGGAATCTCGATCGGAAGGCAAAGGGTTGCCCTCTTCATCCATAACAAACCAATTCGGATGTTCCATAAACAAAGCTGACTCTTTCTCAGCAATAAAAGGAGCAACCCAAATTGCTGGCTTAAAGCCTTTATTCGTTATTTTGTCGCAAATATGTTTGACATCATTCCCAAATGACGGATGCTTGGTGAACCAGTCACCCATATAGGCTTGATAACCGTCATCAATTTGTATAAATTCCAACGGTAAATCCCGTTCGGAAATCGCTTCCAAATTAGCCTCGACATCTTCCTCCGTGATTCCTGGTCCATAACATGCCCACGAGCACCAACCTGTAGGCGGCCCCGCATAGTTTAACTTGGGATGTCGTCGCTCAAGTTCCACCGCCAGCTCGGAAAGTAATCTCTCCCGATCCATACCTTGAAATACTTGAAATTGTTCCAGTTCTAATCGCTGACCTGGATGTAGGGTTAACCCTTCCAAATCGAGAACAATCTCAATTTGATCCTTATTTAAACGAAATTCCCCTCTAAATCTCCGAGAGGAAACAAAGGCTAACAATATAGTTTCGGATAACGCAGGTGTTAACATCATCATATTATAGGATGTCGAATATCCTTTAACCGTTGGCATTTTATAATGCGTGTGATCATTAAAGCTGCCAAAAAACTTTGGATCGCCGATGGTACCGCCATATTGTGATAATTTACTGTATCCCTCACCGTACATGATTGTATCGGCATCAAGTCCATGTAAACCCGAGAACAGTACGGCTTCTCTTAGTCTTACATTGCTATCACCATTGTTATCAATCGTACTCGTGCATAAATCCCCTTGCCATAAGGTAGAGAGTGATAGCGCATGATCAGATTGATGATCTTTATCAACCAATCTAATTTCTGAATGCATAGTCATTAAACTTGATTTATTTAATTTCATCATTTCACCCCTCCTTACCCTTTAACCGCACCGGACGTCAGTCCTTTTTCTACATACTCCTGCAATAAAACATAAATGATGATCGTTGGAATATTAACGATAATGATCGCAGCACAGAGACCGGCGTAATCTGTTGTAAAAAAACCTGAAAAGTTCATTAATCCTAAAGATAACGTACGCATGGCTTCTTTTTTGATAAAAAGCATGGCAAGAATCAAATCATTCCAGGAAGACAAGAAGCCTAAGATCGCCATCGTAGAAATCGCAGGTTTTGCCAGCGGGAGTATGACTCTGTAGTAAATCGTGCCTAAACCTGCTCCATCCATTATTGCAGCCTCTTCTAATTCAGCTGGCAGCGATTTCATGAATCCGGTGATAACAAAAATCATATACGGAACGCCGCCGGCGATGTAAATGGAGATCAGGAACAAATAGCTGTTCATTTGTAACGAGACGTATATTTGCGCAAGCGGAATCAATACAGCGTGGATCGGGATCATCATTCCCGCAACAAAGAAAAAGAAGATGAACGCAAGCCACCGGCCTTTCAGTCTGCCTAATACAAATGCCGCCATCGTAGAGAATAACAGTCCAAAAGCAACATAAGTCCCACACAAGAATAAGCTGTTAAAAAAGTACGTCCCGATCTTACCTTTTACCCAGGCATTCTTATAATTCTCCCATTGAAATACATGAGGCAAGCCAAAGTAATTAGTAAATATTTCATTGTTCATTTTCAAAGAAGTAATCAGTGTATAAATTAAGGGATAAATAAAAATGAGAGAAGCAATCAGCAAGAAGCCATAAAGAAGGATCTTTCCAGCATCTACATGTCTGATACTTATTTTTTTCTTTCCAACATCTATGTTACTAACATGTATAGTCTCCATTAAGTTCCAGCTCCTAATATTCTAAGGTATCACGCTTCATGACACGATTTGAAATCATTGTAACAATGAATCCTAATAAGAAGATAATCGTGGATATCGTACTCGCTGGTCCAAAACGACCATTGGTAAAGGCTTCGGTAAACATATTGGTGGTCAATACATCGCCAGCGTGATCTATACCTGGCTTGCCATTTGTTAGCACATAAATAATATCAAATGACTTCAGGGATCCAATGAGCAATAAAACAACATTTATTTTCAGAACTTCCCAAATTAAAGGAATCACAACATGCCATAATCTTTGAAAAACATTCGTCCCATCGATTTTTGAAGCCTCAATAATCGACTCTGGAATAGATACAAGTCCTGATAGAAATATAATCATGACAATTCCTACACCCTGCCAACAGCTAACGAGAACGATTATATTTAATACCGTTATCGGATCGACCAGCCAAGCATGTATGAGATCGCCCATTCCCAACTTCATAAGGACCGAATCCACTAATCCGGATTGAGGGTACAAAATAAATTGCCAGAGCAATGAGATAGACGTAGCGGACATGATGACGGGCATAAAAAACGCTGCTTTCATAATGCGAATCCCTTTGATCTTCATATTTAATAACACAGCTAAAAAGAAGCCTAAAGGGATTTGAATAGCAATATTCAGAACCATGAAGTACATGGTATTACGAAAGGGCTTCCAAAACTCCGAGTCCGAAAGGACTTGCTTATAATTTTTCAATCCAACATAGGTCATCTCGACTCCGCCGATGCCATTCCAGCTATGAAAGGACAAGTAAAAGGACTTGCAGATCGGGTAGACTAATAATGCGATATAAAAAAACAGGGCTGGTAATAGAAATAAGGCAATCCGTACATATTGTTTTTGTAATCTTTCCATACTGATGACTTCATCTCCCTCTCTCTATAAAGAATAGGCGTAAAAGTCGATTCACTTCTACGCCTATTAGACTATTCGTTATTTATTCTTCGCAATAGCGTCATCCATTGCCTTTGCAGCATCTTGCGGCGTTGTATGTTTGGTAAATACTTCAAGAGTAATGTCGTAAAACTTAGCGTTTACTGCCTTAACCGGTTCAGGACCAATCGCATCCCCAGCGAACGATTTACCTGTAGACATAGCCTTCGAAACCTCAGCAACTAGTGGGCCCGCTTTCGCTGGGTCAACATCTGCTTTGACAGCGGTAAGGTCATGAGCCGTTTCCTGAATTAATTTGGACGTAGCGGTGCTCGTTAATGCTTTTACCAATTCGATCGCCATATCCTTCTTATGTCCAGTTGCTTTACTTGAGATAGCAAATGCGTCAGATGTACCGCCCATCCAAGTATCCTTGTTAGCTTCCTTGCCTTCAAAATAAGGGAAAGGGAAGAATCCAACTTTATCTTTAAACCCTGCTGGTGCGTCTTTACCTGTCGCTTCACCAATCGTCCAAGAACCTGAATATCTCATTGCTGCTTTCCCAGCATTAAAATCTGCGATTTCACCCGCATACTTTCCACCGATGTAATTTTTACCGAAGGCACCAGCATCTGCAAGGTCTTTTATTTTACTGAATACATCAACAACTTGTGGAGAGTTGTAAGGCAATTTGCGATCAGCCAAATCCTTGGATAATTGGGTACCATTCAATTTATAGGAGATTGCTGTGAATAAATGCTCGGTTCTCCAAGTCTCAGCCCCAAGTGTCCAAGGAGTAACACCTGCACCATTGAGTTTATTAATGACAGCCATTAGCTCATTCCATGTCTTTGGAGGTGTTACACCTGCTTTTTGAAATAACTCTTTGTTGTAATAGAAGCCAGTAGCAAATGCACCAATCGGCGCTGCGTAGTATGCATCTGTACCCAATTTATAATTATCCAATGCCCCCGCGATAAATCCATCTTTCCATTTGGTATCTGCATTTAGGACACTAGTCAAATCTATGATTTTTTTGTTTTTCACATAGTCATTATCCGCAGCTAATCCATAAACTGTGAAAATGTCTGGTAAGTTATCTGATGCAAGATCAACTTTCAGTTTCTGAGAAGGATCTGCAGCGAACTCTTTCTCAACCGTGACTTCTGGATGTTTCTTGATGAATTCGTCAATCGTCTGCGCAACGGCTGGGCCAAATGGATGTTCAGGTGTGTACACGGCAGAAATTCGGAGCGTTACTTTCTCGGCGGGCTTCTCAGTAGCTGCGGCTGTAGCAGCTGCAGCAGTGGCTGCTGGTGCAACTGAAGAAGTTGATTGTGCTTCATCCTTCGTACCACATGCGCTAAGCGCCATGGACATTGCCAATAAAGAACCTACAGCTACGGATACTTGCTTCTTTTTCATCATATTTATTGACCCTCCCTGGTAGTTGTTCCTCTTACAATGTCATTATATAAAGGTCACTACTTTTATTATAGGCATGAAATTTTGGTGGAAATGTTGATTTTTTTTGGTTTACAATCCTTGATTTCGGAATTCTCTCGGTGTCATCCCATAGTTTTTTTTGAACACCGTACTGAAATAACGCTCATCTTCAAAACCCACCAGTGCCGCAATCTGATTAATTTTAATCTCACGGTGCTTCAAATAGTCACAGGCTTTCTTCATACGAATGGAGGTAATGTACGATACAAAGCTCATTCCCGTAACTTCTTTGAATAGATCACTCAGATAAGTTGCATTCATAAATAACTGCCCAGCTAATTGGGTCAAGGAAATTTCTTCATTGTAATGCTTTTGGATATACGCCATCATGTCCCCGATTGCTTTCTTTCCATCCGTACTCGTCTTCTTGTTTAGGGCAAGACTTAGCGTATAGAAATGGTCAGCTAGCGCCCTTTTCATATGATCCAGGTTGTCATATTTTAAAGGATTCGTTTGGAATTCTCTATAAGAAATCGGCAGAGGGGAATGTTCCACATTTTCAATTAACCAACGTTCTCCTAATAACCAGCACATCTCCAAGAGTTGCCGAAGTGCTTTAGGTGTTTGTACATGTGAGAAAGCCCTCTCAATCAACAGGGAAACCGTATCCGTAATGCCAGTTCTATTCGTAAGTATGACTTGATGATAGAGTTCCTTTTCGATTTCCAAAGAATACCCGACATGTCCCTCCAAATCCATGAATAGCGCATATTCTGTTACTAAGACATTTGGTGTAAAGACTGAATAGGTTAAAGCTGTTAACGCCTCCTGGTAGCTGCGCGGTATGCCTTCCGCATGTTCATACAACCTGGAAACACCAGATTGGACGGAGAAAAACTTCAAGCGTTTGACCCACTGAAACACTCGCTCCACATACTGATGTACATGAGTCGCCATCGCATCTTTAAGTAAATAATCATTGTATAAGACTACGTGTACACATTCCTGATGCTGAAAAACGATGCCGCCCAGGTCTTCTCCGAACATGTCCTCCATAAAATTGCTCATGATATAGTAAATCAATGTGATTTCCGCAATGCCTTTATCTTTAATCGTAGTTTCAAAGTTTTGAACTCGAAAAGAAACGCAGGCAAAATGACACTTGTGCAAATCCGTTTGCAAGGATCGCGATAAATTTCTAGTTACATCGTTCCGTCCATCAATGAGATCAATGATTAACTTCTTTTGCATGGATTTCACCAGCATAGCCTGATCAGCATCCGTGGGTTTGGCTGTTTCCTGTTTTTTAGAATGCATGGCCTTATCGAATGCTTCCAGCAAATCATTCTTGACGACCGGCTTTAAGAGATAATCCACCACTTTCAGATGAATGGCCCGCTTCGCGTAATCGAAATCATTATAACCGCTTACAACAATAAAGCTGGCTGAAGGCAATATGGCCAATGCTTTCTCAATGAATGCTAAACCGTCCAAGCCAGGCATTCTAATGTCGGCAAAGATAACGTCAAACTCCGTTTTCTGAACCTTTCTAAGAGCATCCTCCGAATCACCTGCTTCTTGGATCTCTTCAATGAGGTAGGAGGACGCTTCCAACATAGATCTAATTCCTCGTCTCATCCATACCTCGTCATCTATAATCAACACTTTGGGCATGTTACATCACCTCATGAATTTATAATAGGAAGTTTTATTTGGACGGAAGTCCCTGAACCAAGCTTGCTTTGCAGCTTAACACCATAAGTCGATCCAAACCGCAGACGTATCCGGTCATTTACATTCGTGATACCGATTCCTGTGTTTTTTTCATTCGCGGCCATTTCATAATCTCCATTCAATGCAAGTGATAACGCGTGCACTTTCTCCTCTTGGATGCCAACACCATTATCAAACACTTTGATGATCAGGTGATCTGTTTCTTTTTGAACACTTACGATCATCATCCCTTTACCTACCTTGGGCTCCAAGCCATGATAAATAGCATTCTCAACAATCGGCTGCAAAGAAAATTTGATTACCCGATAATTGAGCAGCTCGTCGTCCACTTGAAATACCGCTTCGATGCGGTTTTCGAATCTAATTCTCTGAATGGTCATGTAATTTTTAATATTTTCAATTTCCTCCGATAACGGCACTAATTCTGAACCTGATTTAATGCTATAGCGGAAAATATCACTAACCGCGGTACAGATAAGACTAATCTCGTGCACGCCTTTAATTTCTGCCATACAGCTGATCGAATTGAGTGTATTGTACAAAAAATGCGGATTAATTTGCGATTGTAGCGCCGTTAACTGGGCTTCTTTTTCTTTAATCGAGACTTTATATACCGTATTAATCAGCTCGGATATCTGACCAATCATCTCATTATAAGCATGAACCAACGAGCCTATTTCGTCTTTCGTCTTAATGCCTTCTACCAATTTAAAGTTTTCATTCCCCATGTTCCTCATGGCTTTATATAATTGTTTAATGGGTGAAGTGATCGAAGACGACAAAGCAAACGATATCATCAATAGGATACATAATGAACATATAGAAATGAGTATAACAGCATTTTTAATCGCATCTGTGCTTGGCTTTAATAGTGGATCAATATCTGTTTCCGTAATATACCACCAACCAACTGCCTGTGAATAGAAAGAAGTCACTAATTTACGATGGCCGTCTATTTGGATGACAGTATCGGTCCTATCCTTCGCCAATTCGGATGGCAGCCAATCGGCTTTAAACGGCTCGCCTAACTGATCCTGATCATTACCGTAAACTAACCTTTTGTCACCGTCTAAAATAAAAAAACGATTATTCTCGTTTTGGAGCGGAGAAACGATCTTTTGTAAAGCCTCCAAGTCCAAATCAACGTAAATAACCCCTATTTCTTCTTGCTTGTCCTTGCTCAAGATACTTCGACCTATGGACCATATGTATCGCGGAGATTGCGTGACGTAATAATCAGCTTTATGCGTCGGTATAATCACCCGTTCACCCTTCAGCTMTTTCATTTTCTGAAATGATGGCTGATCAACAAAGGAATAGAACGGCGTAATGTCACTTCTAGATGTCTTATAATATTTATTGTTCGTATCATCAAAAATATAGATGCCTACGATATCGCTCCTTAGTCCGATAAGTACATCCACCGTATTAAAGAGCTTCTCCTCTGCTTCTTGTCTAATAATCCCCACTTTATATTTTAAACTCTGCAGCGTCTGCCTCATTTCAGTCGAATAGTTTGGTGCTTGCGTAATCTTTTCAATCTCATTAATATAGCTTTCAATGTTGGAATTGACGATGCTTGTTGCTTCAAATTTATCTTGCTTTAGAACATTCTCTACCGTTTCAACAGATTTGTTGTAATACAAGTAAGCCGGAAGCAGTATAGCCGGAATGAGAATGACAATATAAGAGAAGATGAGTTTCTTTTTAATCTGATTTCTGAAATCCAAAAATTTTAGGATAGAATACATCCATCTCATAGCTGCTCTCCCAACTTAACCCCAGAATTACTTCTATCATAAATTGTTATTCCACTGCTTGCCATACTAAATATTGTAAAAAGAAAAGCGGATACCGTGATAAACAGGCATCCGCATGTAGTCATTTAGTTGATAATCCCTTTCTTCATAATTTCTACCTGAATCTTAGGAACAAAATGTACTTTTTGATAGTTGCTCTCCCAGTCTTCCTTCTGTTTCTTCCAAATATCGGGGTGGAACGCCCTGAGTTGTCTGCCGATACCTAGTCCATCACAGCGGGCTTTTTGCATTTTTTTTATCGTTTCGTTTATCAAGCGATTCATCTCTTCTGAAAGGAGCTGGTTTAATTGAGCAACCGTTTTTTTATCATCTAAGTGATTTGCCGGATATTCAACGATGCTTATCTTCCATTTTAAATCCAGCATGACCGTAATTTGATCGCCTGATTGAATCCGTATTTTCATCTTGCGCTTCGATTTATTTACACTAAATGTAAGAAACTCATAACCTTCTTGATGATCCTCACTTATTTTTTGGGTGAATCTCACCACTTTCCCCTTCTCGCCCTTCAACAATAAAAACATGGTAGATTCAGGCGTGCTCAATGTCCCTGTAAATTTATGCTTATGAAACATCGCGATTTGCCCAGCGTCCACTCGTTCCCCTTTTTTCATGAGGTATGGAAGAACAAAGTCTTCTCCAGGGTCCATGATCACAGGATAGATCCTTTCTACGGTCACCTTGGGAGCTTTTGTAGTCATTTCATTGCTCTTTATTAATTCATCAATTTCTTCCGCAATTAAGACATTACCTACTTTACCAAGGGAAAGTACGTCTGTCGCCTTCCCTTGCGCCACTGCGATCCTCGCATTTAAAGCGCTCTTGGGGTCGCGGTAAACCGTATCAAGGATTGGATAAATATCTTGCTTTGCTTGTTCCTCTCCTATGAGAATGATCCGATTTCTGTAAGCTCGAAGAAAACGGGATATCTTCTCATCTGCATGATCGCGGGCTTCCAATGTCGTATTGCCGGTCGAATAAATAATATCGTTTTTAGGACTCTGTTGTTCGCTAGAAGGCATTTCCCGTATGACCAAGGTGAATAGAAGCTTTCCATTCGGTGCGAGATCGAACCCCGCTCCATAAAGCAAACGGGCATTCTTTAAAAGATCTTGATCCCAACACCCGGTCATCAATAAAAGGATACAAATAACCGCCATTGTAGAGAAGCACTTTTTCATCCTGATTATACTCTCCTTGTTCTTGTAAGATATGAGAAGATGAGCAGGATCAGAGGAAGTCCAACCACAAGTGTATAATGAGAAAACTTAATCATTCGATCGAAAAGGTCTTTGATTGAAGGATCCTGAGCAATCATAGCCAGGATAAAAATAATGAGCGCGGCATAGGGGACTGCCTTTTTATGTTTACCCTGGTGAAAGAGACGACCTAATCCCATTGTTGCCATATATATCTGAGAGACAATCACAGTGCTCACAACAAAAACCCATAAAGATAAAAAGATTAAATCGATTCGTTGAATGATCTGGAAAGAAAATCCTTTCAGCATATAGAGGAGAGGTTCCAAAATCGCGGGMATAACCGCTGGGCTGAAAATGACTAAACTCGTAAACACCTCGAATGTGTAAAAAAGGGTAATCACCAGATTCCCTAACGATGCAGCTTTTAATTTCCCGCCGCTTTTCCCTTCTACAAAAGGATAAATCACCAATATCACTTCATACCCGACTAAAGGCAACAACGCCTCATTCGCAGCTCCGAATATTCCCACCCACCCTTCTTCCATTATAGGAAATATATAGTCGATGTTCATTTTGACATAACCTATCAAGGAAAGTAGTACCATTACAATGATCGATAATGAAGAAATGACAAACAATCTGGCTATCACTCGAAGATTTTCCTTAGCCAAATACATACAGGTGAGGATGGTGAGAATTAATAATGCCCATCTTGGCGTACTTTGGAGAACCCATTTCCCTATGATATCGGCAAAATTGGATAAAACTATTCCCGCTGAAAACAGAAAATAGCCAATATAAACAAGGCCAAGCAGATTCCCAACAAGTTTACCAGTGATTTTCGGCAAGAAGCTATATATCGTATCGGAAGGAAACCGTCTGCAAAGAGCCCATAGAATCAATAGAATCACTTGTACGGCAAGCCCGGCGATTAAAGTTGAAATCCACCCGCCTCCCTTAGCTATAGCCTGCATTTTATGAGGAAGAGATAAAACCCCTACCCCCATCTGAGACTGGATGACAAAAAACATGAACTGCCCCTGAGTAATTCTACTCTTTTCTGGAATCATCATGTTCCCAACCCCTTGATTTTTTTGCCTTATTTAACTTTCTGGGATGAGCGTCATGGGGGCGCTGATACATGCTCCAGATTGGAAAACGTGTTAAGGCATCCTTCAAATCTCTAATTCGAAGCGGCATAACAGGCGCGAAATAAGCTGTGCCAAAGCATTCTAATTTACACAAGTGGATTAAGATGATAAGAAGGCCAAACGTGATACCGATCAAACCGAACATTGCGGCCAGAATCATGAGAGGGAAGCTCAGTATGCGAGTCGCCGTACTTATTTCACTAGACGGGGCTACAAACGACGAAATAGCGGTTAAGGCGACAACGATTACCATGGGATAGGAAACCAATCCGGCCCGTACGATAGCTTCACCGATGACCAAGCCGCCAACAATACCTACGGTTTGACCGACTCGGCTCGGTAAACGAATCCCTGCTTCACGTAGTATCTCTAAGGCGATCTGCATAATTAGAGCCTCCACGATTGGTGGAAACGGTATCCCGTCAATACTGCTTTTTACGGTATAAATCAAATTTGTTGGAAGAATTTCAGGATGGAAGCCAATAATCGCAATATATAAAGCAGGTACTAGCGATGCTATGAAAAAGCTCCCCAAACGAATCAATCGAACGAACGATCCGACAATCCACCTGCTGTGATAGTCATCCGGGCTTTGATAAAAGGCAAAGAAAGTCACCGGCACAATGAGCGCGGTCGGGTCTCCATCCGATAAAATAACAACACGGCCTTCCATGAGATGGGCTACAGCCCGATCCGGTCTTTCCGTAAATAAGATTTGTGGAAAGAGTGAAAATGAGTTGTCTTCAATCCATTCGGCAATGAATCCAGGTGAGATAACGGTGTCCATCGCAATGGAACTGAGTCTGTGATCCGCTTCTTGGACCAGATCTGGATTCGCCAGATCCTGCATATAGAGAAGAGCCAATTTTGTTCTGGTTGCACTCCCGACCTTGTAATAACGAACGACCAGGTTTGGATTTTCAATGCGCTTTCGAACCAAATAAAGATTCGTGATGAGGTTCTCTATAAAGCCATCATGTGCACCGCGAACGACCCCTTCGTTCACTGGCTCGGATATACTTCGTATATAAACTGCTTTTACATCGACATAAAAAAATTCTACGAAACCTTCAAATAACAATATACAATTCCCTTGAACTAGGGCATTCGGAACCTCATTGAGATCCGTTTCCTTCGTAACCTCTATCGAAGTAATGAGTTCATCCACGTTTCCTTCTTTTATTTCTTCTATGGGCTTAATGATTTCTTCTTGAATCCTCTGTTGGTCAGATAGGGATTCCAAAAAGACGATTAAACCCTCTAATTGATTAAACCTAATGCTCCGCCACTTCAGATCACTTGAATGAAACAACTGGTTCTGAATGTATGCCATATTTTCTTGCAAAGTAGGGTAAACTTTCGTTTTCAAAAGTGGTTTTTTTTCTTCACTTTCCTTCGAAACACTTTTACTTAAAAGATTCCTCAACTCTGCTCCACCTACATTCATTCCAATTTATATTAATTTACCCATTATTATCAACGTTATCCAACGAAGTCAATCAACTCTTTTAATTGAAAAATACCCTCTTTTCAGTGCGAATGGCCTGAAAAGAGGGTATGGGGCATTGGAATCCTAATTACATTCTTTCAATCAACCAATAAAATGCCATCAGAAAAATAAGGCAAGACGTTGAAATCATCATTTTACGATACCACGGGAACATATATGTGGTGTTGCTCGTAAGCGTCAAACAGCCCCCACCTTGTCTTCAAGTTGAGGGCTGTTTGACGCTTACTTTTGTCCAGTTCGGTATCCTTATACTTTTATCCCAACGACAAACGCAGTTGTGTGAGGATTTGGTTAAGGTCAAATACTTGGATGAGACGGTCTTCTTTCTTATAAATGCTTTGAATGCCCTTAAAATGATTTTTTCTCACTTGAGGTCTCCACAACCCTCTCGTATTCATGAACTGTAACGATTTGCGTAAGGGAATTAACAGAGATTCCGTAGGATTGATCATTATCCCGAACAATCAGCACACGTGAGTAATGAGAATCTGGATATTCGGAAAGTCCCAAGCTGACATTGGTCCAAGCAACACCAACGTCAGCTTGTTTTAAATTGTAGAAATTGTTTGGTCTACAAGTTATTGACTCTTCAGTTTTTCGATGGAAAGCCTTATTTTTCATTTTCCAAAACAAGGGTCTTCATTCCCATATAGGTATACTGATCATGAACGCGGCAACCATAATTTCTTTGTTTACGATAATAATCCATAATGATCATATCCTTTCAAGAAGGATGGATACGTTTAGCTCCTAATTTATTCGTTGAAATGATTTATGCCCTTCCTTCTCCCGGCTAAAAACGTACGCATGACTTGCTCTGCTTTCTGCGCTAACAGCTCAGGTGTACGACTCATCGCCTCCTGAAGTGATATCGGTCCGTCCACGATACTATGAATACTCGTCATGCCATATTCATAAAGCTTCTCAATCCCTTGTCCGACTGAGCCTGATAGGACGATGACCGGAATGCTAAGTTGCCCCGCAGCCTGCGCAATCCCCATCGGCGCTTTGCCGAAAGCGGTCTGGGCATCCGTCTGCCCTTCGCCGGTAAATACGAGATTTGCATCCTGCAGATGCTCATCAAGCTTGGACATCTCAATCACCACATCGATCCCACGTTTTGTGCTCGAGGGAAAGAACGCTTGAAACGCACCGCCAAGCCCTCCCGCTGCACCAGCCCCCGGCAGCTGATGAACAGCTGTACCGGTATGCGTTTCCATGATGTCGGCCCAATGAGAGAGCGCTCCATCTAGCGCTTCAACCATCTCCGGCGTCGCACCTTTCTGCCGTCCGAAAACATGCGATGCTCCTTGTGGGCCGATAAATGGATTCGTGACATCTGATGCAACAGTAAATTGCGATTCACTTATGCGCTCATCCCACCTGGAGGCATCGATGCGCTTAATGTGAAGCAAGGCTTGTCCTCCAACGCCAATCTCACGCCCTGCCTCATCCAAAAGCTGTAAGCCCAGAGCTTGAAGCATGCCGCAACCACCATCGTTCGTCGCGCTGCCGCCTAGCGCAAGTATGAAGGAACGATATCCCTGATCGAGCGCATGCCGGATCAATTCACCGGTACCGTACGTTGTCGTTACCATTGGATTTTGGTGCTCCGCTGGAACTAAGATTAATCCGGAAGCCGCCGCCACTTCAATCACACACGTGACGCCGTCTCCGAGGACGCCATACGTAGCCGTCACTTCATCTTGCAGCGGGCCTTTCACAGGAACGGAAATCTTAACGCCTTGCGTTACCTGAACAAGGCTATCCACCGTTCCTTCTCCTCCATCCGCTATAGGAATAAGGACAGTTTCTGCCTCTGGCATAACCCGCAGAATTCCGTCTCTTATCGCCTTGGCTGCCGTTTCTGAGCTAAGGCTGCCTTTAAACGAATCTGGAGCAATCACGATTTTCATAAGTCAGCCTCCCCGTCGGACAACCCATTCCGATATTTACCCAAAATAGTAAGTCTGGGCTCCACGCACTTCGGTATCCACGGCAAAGAGCGCCCCCGCATGAGGTTGGCTAAGCAGCTCTTCGGATGTAAGACCGCATGAAGCCGTTGTAATATACAGTGTTCTAAGCTCTGGTCCTCCGAATACGCATGAAGTGACGAGCGCTGCTGGAACTGGAATAAGTTCGAGACAATCCCCCGTATTCGGGTTCCATCTGGAGACCTGCCACCCATTCCAATGCGCAATCCATAGCATGCCTTCTGTGTCTATAGTCATTCCATCTGGCCAACCCTCAACAGATTTGAAATCAATTGCACAGCGAGGATTCGTGATATTCCCCGTTAAATTGTCATAATCAAAGGCCTTCACTTGTTCTGACGCGCTATCGATATAATACATCGTCTTATTATCCGGACTCCAAGCTAACCCGTTCGAAATCGTGACGTCATCCAGCTTCTTGCGGCACTCAAAGTTTGTATCCAGGCAGTATACGCTTCCCATTCCCGGAGCATCGTCAAGGTCTTTCGTGCCTGCCCAAAACCGCCCCTGCGGATCACATTTTCCATCGTTGAAACGATTGTTAGGAATATGTTCCTCAGGATCATATATAGGTGTCAGATTTCCATCCTCTAACGAAAGTGAATGGTAGCCCTTATTCGTGACAACTAGAAGACCACCGTTTTTACTCGGTACTACCGCACTTAATGCTTGTTCGAAGTGATAAACATTCTGCCGTCTGGAAGCTGGTTCCATGACATATAGATTGTTGCTTAGGATATCTACCCAAAATAATAATCCATTGTGTGCGTCCCAACTGGGACCCTCTCCTAATAATGCTTTAACGTCTGCAACTACTCTAAGCGAATAAGCCACTATAACGAGCACCCCTTCCAGACATTCTCTGTCACCACACCATTAGCAATCTGCTACAAAAGTATTTCGCAGTGTACCAATTCCCTCAACCGTCGCTTCAACAACATCACCAGGCTTCAACCATACCTGAGGCTTCCTGCCCATTCCGACTCCCGGTGGTGTTCCCGTACTGATGATATCACCAGGTTGAAGCGTAATCGTATTAGAAAGAAACGAGATCAAATGCGGAACATCAAAAATTAATTCCTTCGTGTTCGAATTCTGCATCACTTGTCCGTTCAACGTCAGTGAAATGTTCAGGCTTCCTGGGTTTTCAATCTCATCCGAAGTAACAATCCAYGGACCTGTCGGCGCGAACCCATCTATCGCCTTCCCACGAGTCCATTGTGGTTCGTTAAGCTGAATATCGCGGGCACTGACGTCATTCAACACCGTATATCCGAAAACGTAATCCATAGCCTCTTCTTTGGTTACCCTTTTTGCCGTTCTGCCAATGACGACTGCAAGTTCAACTTCGTAATCACATTGCGAGACTTCCCTCGGAATCGTAATGTGATGCTGGTGCCCTATTAAACAGTTGTTGTACTTTGGAAAAAGTACAGGAACTTTAGGCACCTGCATATTGGATTCGATGACATGATCGTGATAGTTGAGTCCAATGCAAATAATTTTCTCCGGATCCGTCAAAGGTGAAGCTAGTTTGACATCCTCCAAAGGATAAACAGAGCCACTTTCCGCAAGTGCAGTGAGGTATTCTTTGGCACTCTTGCCAGAATCGGCAAGTTGACGTATCACATCACGTGCACTGCCAGATACGTTTAATGCTTGAATCGTATTCTCGTCTTTTAAAACTCCGACTTGCAACATATTGGGGTTATGCTTTGTGTAAAATTGCAGCAGTTTCATAGTATTTTTGTCTCCTCTGATTCATTCCGATTTTATATTTTGAAGTCGGCCTTTATGATTGTGTGATAATAATAGAAGATCGGGTAGTAGTATTGCGCAAACTTCTTCGGACTATCTCCCCAGAAAATGAGTGCATCGCCGGAGATTTCTCTATTCTCTCTCTCTCCATCTCGGATATCAATGCCTTCGCGGAACGTGGCTCGACCCGCTTCCAGAAACTTCACATTGCCGGTAAATTCATAGGCATGAGACAACGCCTCTAGACAGATCGGATTGCTGTGAAGTTTCTGCGTACTAGGTAACTCTTTATAGTAAAATAAGCCCGTTTCTTTCACATAGCAATGCTCTAGATAATCGTCCATCACGTCCACGATCATTTGCTTGATCCGTTCCTGTGGGCGGATTCGATAATAGCGCATCAAGCTGTTGACAGCCACGCAAATCATGAAGCCTGACCGATAAACCGTATGATCCGTAGCGGGAGACAAGAATGTGCCGTATTTATTTTTCCAAGTTTCAAAATGATCGACAATGCGATCTGCCGCATGCAGCCATTTGTCTTCATAGGTTTCATTATATAAGGCTGTCAGACTGCGAAGCGCCCATCCGCTTTCTCTAGCCGCAATCCCTCCCTCACCTTGATATCGGGGAGTACTAAGGATTCTACATATGTTGTCACCAATACCAATGGCGGCCACAAGCGCGGATTGTTCGCCAGTCATGTGATAATAATCAAGTAGGCCTTCAACCCATTCATGACATATTTTCACACTGCCCGTTACATGCTTTGCTGAATGCATGATTTGCCCAGATTGACGCAAAGGATCTTCGCTAAAATGGCAGATATCAACATCCATCCAGTGTTCAGCGCCCCTCAGCATGTAATCATAGAATCTTCTCCTTCCGGTTCTCGCGAACAAATGCATCATGGCATGCGGAAGGTCATACTCGTTGTTAACCCAAACCCAATCTCCACCGCCTCTACCTTGGAACGTATAGCCCTTGTCAGGCGCATCGCCCCAATGCAGCATGCCGAAGGTTTTTGCACGGCCGTCCGCCATTCTATAAAATCCACGTTCTACCCAGTCGATGAATTGATCGCTTGGGATTGGCTCGATAATACCAGCACGCTCGTATGCTCCGGGCTCAAGCACGGGATGATCCGGCATCTGCATTTGCAGACTGCGCACGTTAACCTGCTCCAGTGTTTCTTCCGCTCCATGCACATGCAGGAAAAACCGATGGGTTTTGGCCATACCCTGCAGCATAGTGATTGGATGTCCAGCAGGGATGATGCCCACGTTTATTTCTGCGGATGTAACATCCAATGATTTAGGGAAATTTTGTTGTGCCTGGAACAGCGTAACACTAATTCCACCGCGATTCTCTTCATTCATATCTGCCCAGAATGTACCGCAAAATGTTTCCGGTATGTCATCGATAAATTCTTTCTTAATAGATTCGGCCGTAAAGGTATACGACAACCGTTCCCCCGTCACTCCGCTCTTAGACAACCTTTTATCAGCTCCGAAGCGGCTGATTCCCAGTCGAAGCTTTTCGGATTGCTGAATGTCCTGAGCAGATTGAATACGCAGCTCGGCAGCATGAATCACCTGCTCTTCTTCCAACTCCTTGTTGATGATCTGATAATCGATCATCAACCACGGTTTTCCGGCAAACGCATAGACCCGGACAACGAAATCGAACCAGCGATTCTCCTCCGTGCTAAGATGCTTTCCTTTCGCTTCAACAGAGCACCGAACAGGACCAGATTCGAGAACGCGCCAGCCTTCAGCGGAAATTTCGCATACATACTCATGGTTCGATGCATCTCGGAGCGACGGCCCTACTACGCTATGCGTGGGTAAACCACCTTTAAGCTTCAACGATTTGAATAAGCCTGTTTCGCCCGGAGCTGACAACTCGGCTTCCATCTCACCTGTAGTGATCACACACGATCCATTTCTTTGCTCAAGCCTGACCGGTTCCGATGGCGAAACAGTTTTACAATCCGTTGATATAGCGAATTGTTTGCCAAGATTGGCCGGAAGATCCGCAAGGAAGTGCAGCAGCAGCCATTTCACGGAGCCATCTGGCCACGTAGCTGTTACTCTGGTCTGAGTCGGTACGATCTCGTTGCCGTCTAGAACAGAAACTTTTGAGCTATCGGACAAAATTCCTTCCGCAAAAGGAACAGCAATCGTGCTTGGTTCTTCATGGCGTGGAAACTTGGAAAGCTTCTCAAAACTCAATGAAATGTTCATAGTATTCTCCTTTTTCCTCTAATTCTTGATACTCATTCTCATCTGTTTGTACTCGTCATCAATTCTCTTCCGTTCAGGATGGGTTTCTACCGTAGTTCTTTGTTTAAGCAAGCTTTGGCATTCCAACATATGCTCAATCAGTTTGCTTTTCAGATCGCTCTTTATGCCAAACAAAGTATCATCCTTCGATCTATTAGTAATCTCTTGTGGATCTTCCTGTACATCAAACAGTTCTTCGCCACCAGAAATATAATGAACATATTTATATCTACCGTCATACACCATGGAACGTCCTAAAAATTCGCTAAAAACGTAATCATTAATGGGCTTCTCAGGGTTCTCGATTAATGCCATTAAGCTTTTTCCTTGAACCGTTTTCGGTTTGGGCGCCTGACATATATCCAAGAACATCGGCATCAGATTAACCGTGCTTACCAGGGAATCGCATGTGCTGCCTTTCGAGATACCAGGTCCATACACAAGAAGTGGAACTTTGACCATCGATTCGTAAAAGAAATATTTATACGATAAACCATGGTCACCCAGCGCATCCCCATGATCGCTTGTAAACACGATATACGTATCTTCCAGCACGCCTTTTTCCCTTAATACATCCAACATCTTGCCAATGCCTTCATCGATCAGAGAGATGGTCGCATAGTAATGCTTCCGCCATCTTCTAATTTGCTCGGGGRTTGCCTTCGTAGGATCAATTCGGAAAACCGAATTATTCTCCGTATCCCTGCAGAATGCCAATTGTTCTTCTAACATATAGTTCGATTCTACAGAACCTTGAATCGGCTCAGGAATCTCACATTCTTCATACATATCCTTCATTTCTTCAGGCGGGTCATAGGGATCGTGCGGGCTTGGAAAACTAACCCAAACGGCAAAAGGCTCATCGCCATTCGTTCCCAGCCATTGTGCCGCGCTTTCTGCAACAAATACATCGGGGTGAAATTTCTTTTCATGAATAAAATAAGGTGCTCCGAGTGATTCCTGGTATTCAGGAAACTCAACTGGACTCGATCGATCCAATCCGTTGTGTTTAAGAAATGTATAGTGGTCATCCGGCAAATAAAAGTGCCGTTTATCCTCACAAATAATTCGCTCTTTAAAACCGCCTAGTTGATCCCAAGGAGTAAAATGCATTTTGCCAATCGCAGCCGTTTGATAGCCTTCCCTGCCAACGATCTCGGGCCATACCGGTGTCCCTTCAGGAAGATTGGTATCGTTGGATAATGTCCCGACGACAGAAGGATACTGCCCACACATCATAGCTGACCGACTGGGTCCGCATACGGGAGCTGTCACATAACAATTGTTAAATACCATGCCATTGCCAGCAATCCAATCCAGATTAGGCGTTTTCATAAAATCCAACCCATAACATGGTAGTGAATCTTGTCTTTGTTGATCCGTTGTAATAAACAATAAATTCTTTTTTTTCATTTTAAATTTACCTCCGTTAAATAGAGCTGTATCGTTCCGCTTCGATCGGAGGCGAATAAGATGCTGTCAGCCTTCCAGCTAAACGTCGGATGGCAATGCGACATCTGGGAGCCCCATGAGGTTTGGTGCGTACATAACGTTTCCAGCTCCGTTTGGCCGTTGTTCAGTGCAATGAGGACAATGTCATCAACTTCATCCCCGACCAATAGGCTGTTATCGTTGTTGGCATGATAATGGTTGCAGTAATGCGGCATCGGTATCGTCTTGATCACTTCGCCTTTCTCATCAGCCAACCCGATATAAGGCCTTTGCCCGTTTTCCTCCGCAACAATCGTAGCCTGCGTTCGCTTCGAGGTAATGGTGCCGTCATGCCCTTTTCTGCGATTATCGAAGAAAATCAAACCGTCTCGCGTCCAAAACTCATGCCCTACGGAATCGTCCTCCTCCTGCCTGAAGCAGGGAGTTACTTTACCTGAGGAAATTTCCAGCAGCCACATACGTTGATGAACCTGGTTCCACGGACCCTCATGACAGAACATGGCAAGATCGCTGCTATGAGGGGAAAATTGGAAATGCCCCAGCCAGTGGGTATCTTCGAAAGCATTATAGACCTTAGAGCCATCCATATGGGCAATCGTTACAAAGCCCCGTTTGATCGCGTACATCGTCTCTTTGAAGCCGGCATAGTTGTTGCCGTAGGTTATGGATACATCCTCATTGCGGCAAAAGCCCAACAGCTTTTTATCAGGACTTATAAAAGGAGACCATAACGTCATGCCTTCTGTTTCTTCGTAGACAACGGTTATCTCTCCCGTTCGGGTATTGACTTTTTTGATCTTGTTGCCGCAAACGTAGACTAACAACTCGCTATCTGGCGTCTTCGTGCTAAAGCCGGTATGGCCGACTCCTTCGGGCTCATCTGTCATTTGTGTAATAAAACCTGAAGCCAGATCCATCTTGAAAAAGTTGTACAGCCCCCTGTCACTGCCGCGATCGGAGAGAAAGTAAATCTCCTCATCTCCCAACGTAAATGAATTGTCCGTAAAATAAAGATGAACATTGTTGGAGGAGCCTTCGGTCAGTTGCCACACCTGTCTTCCCGTTTTTTCATCGTGGTACGATTGTTTTTCCGATGGATATACTTTACCTATCAATGGGCTCACTCCTTATGCTTTTAGCTGATTTCCAACATTAACTCCCACTCTCTGACGCCGCCGCCCGGCACGGACAAGCAGCTTTTCAAATCATGAGCAATGCTCAAATTATCCAAATACCCTGTCGCTGGCTCCAGCGCAAGGTGATAATGATCCTTCCAACCGCCGCCATTTATCCAAAAAGCCAAATAAGGTATCGTTTTCACATCAAAAATAAGTTTAAATTGTTCTCCGGTATCTTCCTCGAGAACGGAGCACCACCCCTCTTGAAGGGGTGCCTTAACATAAAACTTATCGGCTACGCCGGAATTGCGGGCAGGCATCATATTCATTGCTACTTCGGTCCCGTCCTCGCCGATAAATGCTGGCCATGCATGTTCCATGCCCCATTTTCCCAAACGCTGATCTAACGAAACGGTCGTTACGATTTGGTGGGCGGATGGCGGCAAACAGATGCGCATAGATTCCGTAGCAGCGATGATGGGATGTGGAGCCCATAAATAAGGCATATCATGCTCGCTCAAATTGGTTAAACGATAAGCAAAATGCACCTGACTACCTTTTAAGACCAGATGTTTCTCCAGTATGTAAGGTAATTGACGTCCATGAACAGCAGCATGCATCTCTAGGTCGGAAACTTTGTTGCACGCCCACGGCATGGCCCATACTTCCCCATGATCGGGAATTCGGACATGTTTCCATGGATCAACCGGATAAGAACAGCTATCTATGCTTGGAAATAATTCATCCCAACCGCATCGATCCCATTCCTCCCACAAGCTGCCGTAGCTAGGTTCGCGAAACTCCCCCCTTCCCTCAGGTCGATCCATCCATTGTTTTCCCGTCTTTTTATTGATGAGCGAACAGATTTTAGTTCCGAGTGCAGGAATAATATCAATCAACAGGTACTCATTTTCTAAGCGGATTTGTTCCATCATACAATGAGCAATTCGTGAAATTCGCATGAGCGCGCGCCATGGATTACGAATGGGTCTTGAGTGGCAAGCTGTTCAGCTTCTTCCAAGGAATGAGCGTTGTAAATAACCATGCCTCCGGATCCGTCTACAAAACGAGCTTTGAGATAAATGAAGCCCTTCTTTTCCAGGTCTTCCAGATAAGCCAAATGGGCCGGTCGATGGCGCTGATTCTTTTCCTCGTCAAGCATCGGTAAAATCGCAATGAACTGTTTCATAGTTCAGCCAACATCCCTCCGTCAATAACTACACCTGTGCCAATCATAAATGGCGCCTCGTCGCTTGCCATAAAGCAAATAAGGTTGGCAACTTCCTCAGGTTTTCCTATGCGTCCCAGCGGCTGGGCGTCTTTCCATTCCTCACTTAAATCAGCGCCATGCATTCCGCCCAATTCCGCATATCTGTTCAACATGCCAGTATCTGTCGCGCCTGGAAGAACCGCGTTGACGCGAATCCCCTTTTTTGCATAATCGATTGCCATACTTCTTGTCAAAGCCATCAGCCCACCCTTTGAAGCTGCGTAAGCTGCATAGTTTGAAATTGTTGCTTGCGCGTGAACGGAAGCGACGTTAATAATAACGCCTCCACCACTGTTTATCATGTGTGGAATGCCGTACTTGCCTAACAAGAAGGCGGATGTTAAATTCACATTGATCGTGTTGTGCCACTCCTCCTCGGACAAATCTACAACTCCAAGCAAGGATTCGATCGCAGCGCTATGGACAATGCCATCCAGCCTGCCATAGGTATCAACAGCAGTCTGGATCACTCTCTGTATATCGTCAGACTGTCCCACATCGGTTTTGACGAAAATAGCTTTTCCTGCCGAGCCTTCCATCTGCTCTAACGTTTCCATGGCGTTCTTTTCAGAACGGTTGGCAATGACGACGTTGGCTCCTTCTTTGACCAAACGTAGGGAAGTAGCTCGGCCTATGCCGGTTCCGCCGCCGGTAACAATGAAAACTTTTTTCTCAAAACGCATGGTATCAGCCTCCTTATTAAGGTTGTAATATAATTTTGCTGAATGCTGTTTTACCTTCCACTAAAGCCTGAAAACTGTCGTCTCCATCAGACAAACTACGTTTCGCCAGCCAACCTTCCGTTCTGATTTTCCCGCTGACCAGCATCTGCACCGCATGTTTAAAATCCGCATCGGTATAGGAATAGGAACCAAGAATGTTAACTTCTTGCCGCACAAGATGATTCAATTTCATTGGAGATTCATCGCTTCCTAAGCCAACCAGAACGATGTTTCCACCAGGATTAATGAGTTGCAGCGCTTGCTGTCTTACTGCGGTTGCACCGACGCAATCAATAATCGTATCGATTCCCCACTGAGCGAACAGCTCAGTCACTTTGTCTTCCACTTGTTCAGGCGTCGCAACCTCAGCACCCAGAAGCTTGACATGATTCAGCCGCACTTCCTGCCGATCCACGACCAACACTTTATTCGCACCCATATTCAATGCCGCCTGCAAAGTCAGCAAGCCTATCGTCCCTGCTCCATAAATAATGAGATCATCCAAATACGGAAGACCAAGCTTTATTGCATGGATGCATACCGCTAGCGGCTCCGCCAACGAGGCAACAGAGGAATCCATTTCCTTGGGTATTGAATACAAGCTGCTTAAAGGTACAGTCACGTACTCAGCGAAAGCGCCTGGCCGATGAATCCCTATCAGTTCACGATGACGACATAGATTGCGCTTGCCTATTATGCAACGGTCGCAAGAGCCGCAAGAAATAAGCGGATTGGCTACAACTTTGTCTCCTATGGAAAAACCTAGAGTTGAGCCTGCTCCATGATGGATGTCAACAATCGTGCCACAAAATTCGTGCCCCATAATTAACGGCGGAATTCTCACACTGCTATGACCCAGATAACCTTCCAATTCGCTGCCGCAAATCCCTGCGGCCTCGACCTTAATGATGGCCTCTCCTAGAAGCGCGCGCGGATCTTCCATGTCCTTAATGCTTAATTGCCTCGGTCCGTTATATACCAGTGTCTTCATGCAGACTAGACCTCCACACCGTTGACGATATGCTTGGGACGTTCTCCGCTCAATATACGTTTAACTTCCAAAGCCGCATGGCGTTGCAGTCGGTTCACTGAACTTTCCGAATACCAAGCGCAATGGCTTGTAATAAAACACTGCTCTATTTGCAGCAGGGGACTGTCCGGTGAAACGGGCTGCTGTTCCAGTACATCCAATGCTGCGCCGGCAATCTGGTTATTCGTTAGCGCTGCAATCAGGCTTTCGGTGTGAACGACCGCTCCCCTGGACGTATTGATCAAATAGGCCGTTGATTTCATTCGCTCAAAGGCATCCTGATTGAAAATATGCTTCGTATCAGGCGTTAAAGGAAGATGAACCGAGATCATATCACTCTTTTCTAGCAATTCATGCCAATCGACCTTCTGCGTGTTCATTTGTTCAAAAACAGGCTGCTGCACATAGGGATCGTAGCCGATCGTGTTAATTCCGAAGCTTTGCGCTCTTCTTGCTACATCTTTTCCGATATTCCCGAAGCCAGCAAGGCCTAATGTTTTCCCTTGAAGTCCCATAATAGGGCTGCACGGCGTTATTTGCCATACACCTCTGCGTACTTGTGCAACAATTTGCGGAATTTTGCGAACGCTCGAAAGCAGCAAGGACATCGCATGATCGGCAACTTCCCCAGTCCCATAGTCCGGAACATTGACAACAGGAATATGTCTTGCCTTGGCCGCTTCAATATCCACATTGTCGACACCGACACCGTACCTGACGATGATTTTACAACGCTCCAGGCTGTCTATGACTTCCTTGGTAATCGGTGCTCTTTCCGCTATAATCGCATCAGCGTATTTCGCCAAATGCAGCACTTCTTCTGGCGTTTTGCATTGACCCGAAATAAGTTGGGCGCCAATTGGCAGCAATATGTCTTCTTCTTGCTTTAAATCTGGAAACCCGTAATCCGTCACCACTACCGTGAATTTCGTCATCAATTACACTCCTTTTTCGTGCGTTTTTAAATGCTCCTCATAGTTCCATCTTCTGCTGACATTGTCGCATAGCAATCTACGAACCACTCAGCCACACCTTCTACGATTGCAGCTAAATATGACTGTCCTTGCTCGGCAGAAGCGGCCTCACTGCTGTCCGTAATGCCATCAGCGCCAGTTAACTTGCCATGGCAGCCGATAAACGTGCCAGCTCGCCCGCCAAATATCCAATCCAGCTCGGGATGCTCCTGCGGAATAAGGTCCTTACGAACAAGACGCTCATTAAGCGCAAGCATCAGCGAGGTTTCAAAACGACCGGCATGTCCTGCCACCATCCCCCGATTTTCTTCCCGAGCAGCACTAATCGCTTGCCCAGCTGCGTTCCAATAGGAAGCGGAAGCGACCCACACCGGATGCTGAACAGCTAAATCCTGTGCCGCCTGGTTCATGATGTTGGCATTGCCGCCATGCGAATTAATAAAAATGATTTTGCGGAATCCGTCCTTGATCAAGCTTTCTCCGATTTCCTTGAGCATCCGTAAGTACGTTTCCGAGGAAAACGATAGGGTACCACCAAAGGCAAGATGATGACTGGAGCATCCGATCGACAATTGCGGAGTCAGGAGCAGCTTCGCTTTTCCTTCTGCTGTCGCTTTACGCACAGCCTCTGTGCTCACATGCTCGCAAATCAGGCTGTCGGTATAGACACTAAGGTGCTTTCCGTGTTGCTCCGTTGCCGCCAGCGGCACAACTGCGGCGTAACCGGCTCTTGCGCATTCCGTAATTTCTTCCCGTGTCAAATGGTGAAATAGGAATGTATCCATATCGTGAACCTCCATTTAGGGTATTTAGCTGGAATTATAAGTGAACCAACACGCGATCCATTGCAAGCAATGTTTCTTCAATATCAGATTTAGCGTGTGCGGTAGAAATGTACCACAAACCATTCGGACGAAGTAATATGCCTTCGTCCAACATCAATTCTGCAAAGCGGGTATATTTGGCAGAGTCGCGTTTGTTGAAAGTATCGAAATCGTTAACCTCCGATGCATCAATAAACATCATGTGAAGCACAGGACCAATTTGGTTGACTACGCCAGAGATACCATGCTTGCCCAGCAATGCGCGTATACGCTTAGCAAGCTCTATAAATAGTGCTTCCATTTGTTCATAAGCAGCACCGTTGTCTTGCGAAAGGTGGCTTATTGTAGAGATTGCTGCTGCGGTAGAAACACAGTTTCCGTTCAGCGTACCCAGATGGCTCACTTTACCATCATCCACGAGCTTCATAATCTCAACTTTTCCAGCTACCGCACTGATGGCGATGCCGCCGCCCATTGCTTTGCCGATAACGACCAAGTCAGGCAGGATACTGAACCTTCCATGAGCGCCTCCCAAACTAAGTCGAAACCCGGTAATCACCTCATCCATAATCATGACGATATGGAGCTCTTCGGTCAGCTTGCGGATCAGCTCTAGATAGCCTGGCATAGGCTGTATGCAGCCGGAATTGCACATTACCGGCTCAGTAATGACTGCTGCGATTTCATGACCACGTGTGCGGAGCATAGATTCTAAGGCAACAGGATCATTCCAAGGAAGTAAGATGATATCATCTAGACTATTTTCGCTTTGTCCGAAAGTACCAGGAGGGATTTTAGAAACTTTGTCGTCGGAGGTCTTTTGACTCATATCAGAGCTGGGAAAAGAAGTGAAAATCGAATCTGACCAACCATGGTAATGTCCATGGAAGCGCACGACCTTTGTTTTGTTCGTAAATGCACGAGACAATCGGAGCGCCAGCATAACAGCTTCAGTTCCGGAGCCGCTCAACGAGACTTTCTCAGCACAGGGAATTACCTCTGTTAGCAATTGAGCCAACTCAATTTCACCTTCATGTTGAAGACCGAAGGTATATCCATTATGCAAGGCTTGCTGTATGCTTTCGGTCAGGCCGTCATGTGCATGACCCAGAATTAATGGACCGTAGGCAAGCAAATAGTCGATATATTCATTGCCATCCACATCCCAGATGCGAGCCCCTTTCGCTGACTCTGCATACAAGGGGGTTGGTTTCATCGATGCACGCAAAGAGCTGGCTACCCCGCCTGCAAGATGCTGTTTGGCTGCTTGATGCTTAGCAATGGATTTTTCATAGGTTCTCATTGGGATTCCTCCATGTACGAAATAGGATCAAGCGGATAAATAGGACGAGTTAGTTGTTCATATTGAAAGTGAAATAGATTTTCTCCACAACAGCCTGGCGTATCGACCTGTATGATTTTTTTACACATGGTGCCAAAAGCCGTCTTCCAAGCAATGGCGGATTTCACAACGATGGCATGAAAGTCTTCTGCACGTAAACCTACAGACGTGACATGTCCAAGATCCCATGGTGCGGTACGTTTTTCCGTTAAAATAACGGTTAGATTTCCGGCTTCGATGACAGCCGTTTTGCCCATATCCGCCCATTGTCCAGTCATATAAGGACCAATATGGGTGTATTTACCATCGAACAGCAGACGAATGACGCCTGAAATTGGAATCGGCTCGCCGTTCATTTTGTCGCTTTTACCGCCAATTTTTGCATCAAAAACAGCACCAACACCTTGTCGATGGGCAAATTGGGCAGCTTCTATATCGCGAATCACCATGAGGCATTTTTTGGGTGCGTTGATGAGATGCTTTAATACGTTTGTTGCATCCGCTGGGGCGCCTCCGCCTACATTATCTGCACCTTCTACGAGGATGACGGGTCCCTGCTCTTCGGTAAAGGCCATCGCAACAGCTTCAGCGGCCGGGTATCCATTGCTTTTTAGCTGATCTCGGAGTTCCCATGCCATTCGGCTAAGCTCTTGCGCATAGTGATCGGCAAGCGGTTGATCATTATTCGTCGTCACCACAAAAGCAACGCCAGCATCAGGGACATCACTGTAAGGAAAGCCTCCTGCTACGGTCACATTGAGTACCTTCGGGTCACGTTCTATGGCGAATGCGCAATCCATCAATTCCTGCATCGGACCTGCGACATCAGTCAACATCACCTGCGGTACAAGGAGCAGACGAGGTTGAACGAAGGCACTCACAGGCTTGATCTCTCCGCGGATTGTCTGCGCTAACAACTGAACAGCCTCTACGCCTCTCTCATAGGCATCGATATGCGGATAAGTGTCATATCCGACAATGAGGTCGACGTGTTCCACCATGTGCTTGCTGATGTTGGCGTGCAGATCTAGGGTGACGGCAATGGGTTTGGAGGAACCTGCCTTTTCTCGGATGCGGCGAACAAATTCACCTTCCATGTCTGAAAATCCTTCGGCTACCATGGCACCATGCAGAATGGCAACGATGCCATCAGCTGATAAATCAATAGAGGAAACCACGGAATCAAATAGCGCCTCCATTGTTCTACGGCTGACCATTCCGCTTGGAGCAGCCGCGGTATACAAGCCGCATGCTATTTCTGCGTGCTCCAACCGCGCCCCTTCGATAACCCCCCCCATGGATGTCCGCGTATGCTCATATCTTTGATAAAAAAGTGCATTGCCTTGAATCCATTCTTGTGCGAAATCTTCCATCTCGGTCATACCTGGAGCAAACGTGTTCGTTTCATGAAAAATGCCGACAATTGCTAGCTTCATAAAGTTTCTCCTCCGTCTCGAGCATGATGAATATGGGGCAGTTAACTCAACCCTCTTGAAGTAACTGCCAGCACCTACCAGGAAGATCCGTTTGGAATAGTTGGATATTGCCAGTATCGGCTACTGTCACGTAACAACTACGTCCATCTGGTCCACCGAACGTCAAGTTCGTACAGTCTTTGCCTAACAATGGGACTTCGACAAGTACCTCACCGCTTGGTGAGATTTTGGCAATAGTGCCTTTTCCGTGACGGGTTACATAGAGATTTCCAGCTATGTCACAACGCATCCCATCCAGTCCGAAATCAGGGAATTCGATAAGGAGCCGTTTATTGCTGATGTGAAAATCCACTGATAAATCGTATGCCCAAATTCGGCGTTGTCGTGTCTCATTGACATAAAGCGTCTTCTCATCTGGACTGACTTCAATGCCATTTGTAGTTCCCATATTGGCTTCTAGTAAGACTGCCTTGCCATTTTCACTTGGATCAATACGCCAGAGCTGCCCCGTGGAGTCCTTCCAATTCGGGTCGCTAGCAAAAATAAACCCGCTTGAAGTAATCGCAAGATCATTCGGTTGATTCATGGCTGGTTCGTGAACAACTACAGAGATTTCGCGCGTCGCGATATCGACTTTGAGAACATTATGGCCGGTGGTATCGGCAATGAACAATTCGCCCAACCGGTTCGTACGCATCCCGCAGCCTGTGCCTCCATCTGCCAATTCAAGAAAGACGGAGCATTCAGCTGCAGGCGTTACTTTACCAATCGTATGTCTACGGGCAAAATTCACAGCATACAAATTGCCTTCTCGGTCGCAGGCAGGTCCTTCAATACTCTTCGTGAAACCAAAGGGTTCTGTAAAAGACCGAATCATAAAATTCGAATCACTCATTCAGCCAAGCTTCCTTTCCATCCGAATTTACCGATATACTTTGCGACCAAGTTCTTCGCAAGCCCGCTTGATCCATGCATGGACATTATCCCAGATCTCTTCCGTAATGCGCACCTCGGGAACGGATATGCTTATGGAGGCTACCGTTTGATTCGCAGCGTCAAGCACAGCTCCTGCGACACAATGCACACCGAGCACCGTTTCACCTAGGTTGTAACCAATACCTTGCTTTCTTACTTTATCTAATTCCAGTTTCAGCTCCTTTAAGGAGGAAATCGTTTTACTTGTCACTTGTTCCAGCTTTTCTTCTGGATAAAGTGCGTGTAATTCCTCTTCCGTGAAGTCAGCTAGCAGAATTTTGCCGGAAGCCGTTGCATGCAGGGGAAATACATCACTCTGATTAGGCGTAAAGCGCAAAGCCTGACTGCTTACTTTCTCTCCAAGATACAGCAGCTGGTTCCCGCTTCTCACGGATAAACTAACCGTTTCATTTAAATCCTCCGAGATCTTATCGGCAATCTGATAAAACTCGCCAGTCAAACTCGTATTCTGGATATAGCGATTGCGAATGGTAAACAATTTATAGCCAATACGGAATTGCTTGCCGGACTTATCGACCTCAAGGTACCCGCGGTTCAACATGTTCTGTAAAATTAAATAGGTGCTGCTTGGAGGCATGTCTAATTTTTTGGAAATTTCCGATAAATTATAGGAATCGGTCCCTCCCGTAAATAACTCGAATATGTCCAATACCCGGTCTGCTGATTTGACTTTATGCGCTTGATTTTTTTCCAATTCGTTTATCCCCCTTTGAAATCATTTCATCTATATGAAAGCGTTATATTCATTGTAGTGTAACCCATTGCTTATGTCTATTATCATAAAGTTTATGAAATTCACTTCATCCACTCACTCAAAAACGAGCATGCCGAATTTCGCTGGCACATGGAAATTCCTTMGTTCTCCCGTTGGCGACCAAGCCCAATAATGGCGCTGGCCTGTAGAATCTTCGTCAATTCGGTAAAGATTGATTCTCCATTTCATGCCCGGAGCAGGCGGGGGGTCGAAGGAAGTGATAGGAAGTGCCATGTCGTACACGGCCTTCCCCTCCTCTGGCCAAGTTACCTGTGTCAGCAATCCGTCCAGATTCCAGCTAGCATCGACCTTCTGTTTCTGTCCCTCTTCTTTATCAATGAGGGCATCTAATACGACATTGCGGGGACTCAGCTCGAATTCTTTATAAAACCTGCCCGCCCCGCTTTCATCGATGAAGATCTCTACGACATCTTCCTTATATATGGGGTCGTCCCGATTCTCATAGGTGGCGACGATATGATCGTCGGCACATTCGAAGCGCACATGGAGATAGCTATCGGTGCGGCAAATTTTCACGGTTGTGTGTAAACGCGCCTGTTCTCCGGTTACGGTATCCACGAGCGGTATGCACCCTATTTCCTCCCAGCGCACTTCGGGTCCACTCTGATAGATGCAGTTGTACACATACGCTACCATAGCTTCTTCTCTCCCTTACTTCCGCCTCTGGGCAATGACATCAATTTCAACAAGCAGATCGTAATTCAAGTCACAATAAATAGCGGTGCGGCTAGGAAATGGGCTGGTGAAGAAACGTCTGTAAATGGAGTTAAATTCCTCATACAGCTTTCTATCGCTCAAATAAATATTACATTTCACCACATCGTCCAAAGTAAGTCCAGCAGCGGTGAGAATCTGCTTAATATTCTCCATCGTCTGAACGGTTTGTGATTCCAAATCACTGCCAACAACGGCGCCTGTCAGCGGATCAAGACCACCTTGCCCGGATACGAATACCAATGAATCCGTTTGGATAGCTGCAGAGATCGGCTTGCTGCTGCTTGAACTCATTACCTCAGTTCGCATAAATAGACCTCCATTTTTTTATAATAATAACTATCTCGTGTACGCAACGCCCCATGCATCTAAGGACAAGGTGCGCCCCAGATATAAGGATTCCATTGCCGTATTGATGAGGTACGTCGTCAACAGATTTCTTTCAATCGGGCAAGGAGGTGTGCCATAAAGGAACATCTCTTCGATCAGTTCGGTCAATCGATTAAAATGATTATAAGGACGCTCTCGCCCCGTATTGCAGTACGCAGCGATACTAGCGTCTGCCTGATCCTGAACAGCAAAGCTCCATCTGGTAGCGAATTTATCAAGTTGCGCTACATAACCCATCGTGCCGTCCTTGTATGTGACAACGAATAGCGCCGGATTCGGACATTCATTACGGGGATGTCTGCCAGATAACTCCGGCTCGAGTGCGAGAGCTTTCATCATCAGCTCCTCCGGCCATTCCGCCCGATCCATGGCTTGCCACATTTCATCACCAGCTAAGGCATGAACGGACGCAACACCCGTCTCGGCACCACGCCGATGCTCAGCCAGTACCTGCAACACTTCCATACCATGGAATCCGTAGGATTCATGCCCGCCATGGCTGACGACAAAGAACGTACGGCCTCCCTGTAGAAAGGAATGATCGAAGTGCGGCACATACTCCGTATAAGGTATGGAGGAACCAGCCATGAAAGGAATACCCCGACGCTTCACTTCCTCATAAATCCAGCGCGCATCCTCATTTTCGTAAGAGAAATGCTTATCAAGAAATATCGGTACCTGAATGCCATGACGATCCATCGCAGCTAACGTCTCTTTCATAAACCGCAGCCGTGGATACAAGTGCTGTTGTTTCTCATTCCAGGGATAATTCCCGTGCTCCCCGATGACCACAATGCCGTCGATTTTGCGCTCAGGAGCGCCCCAAGCGACCGCTTCCTCAATTGTAGCGCAGATGGATACACCATGTTTGGCGGACAGCTCACGACTCAAGTCTCTATCCGTTACTTGCTCAACATACATAGCGACTAGCTCAACTTGCGGTTCGTAGCCAAGCTCGCCTAGCAGCCTGCTCACTATCACATCTGCGTGCGAGTTGAGCTTATACTGGGTAATTATCGCTGCAACTCGCTTCTTCATTCGTCAGCCGCCTCCATTTTCGTCCATTTCATATCCGAATCCCTCCGTCGATGTTATACAGAGATCCCGTTATATAAGAAGAAACATCAGACAGCAGGAATGAAGCAAGCTCGGCCACCTCGTCTGGAGTACCGCTGCGCCCTAGCAAGATATTCTTGCGCATCTCTTCCATCTTTTCGGGCGACAGCTGCTTCGGTTCTTTAATGTCTCCCGGTACAATCACGTTAGCTCGTATGCCATGCACAGCATTCTCGGTAGCGATAACCTGCGTCAAGAAATTGATCCCGGCTTTGGACGACCCGTAGGCGCCTTCTCCTGCCCTCGGTTGTACGCCAAGGACGGAAGAGGTATTCACGATGGACCCGCCACCGGAATCTTGCATCAATAGGATCGCATGCTTGCAGATGAGAAATGTCGAAGTGAGCGTGCCTTGGATCACTTGATTCCAGTCCTCCAACGTATATACCGCAACCGGCTTTCGATTCTGCGTATAGCTATTATGGAAAGACCCATCCAAGCGGCCAAACTGCTCGCGGATTTGGTGGAACATGCTGGCGACCTGATCTCCATCGCTCGCATCAGCCTGCACGAAAAGCAGGCGATCTGGGCCATACTGCTCTTGAAGCGCAGTCATCCTGGGAGACGACTCCGCAGCTACCCAATCATTGGCGATGACCTTGGCTCCTCTGGCCAGAAACATCCGTACCGAGGCGAAGCCAATCTTGCCAAGCGCACCGGTGACAACAATCACCTTATCCTGAAGCGCTAAATTCATTCGATTACCTCCTGCTATAGACAATAGGGTATGTATCTGGCCCCATTCCGGCTTATCCCTTCAAGCCAGTCGATGCCATCCCCTGAATAAATTGCTTCTGTGCGAACAGGAACACGATGACAACCGGTATGGTTATAATGAACGCTGCAGCCATAACGATCGGAATTTCATTCGGTTGGTCATTAACAGCCTTCAGAAACAAGAGGCCAAGCGGCAAGGTGAACATTTTGTTATTCGTTAAATACAACATGGGACCGAGCGTACTACTCCATGCGCCGATGAATGTAAATACAGCTAGCGCCGAAAGCGCAGGTTTGGACAGCGGGATATAAATGCGCCAGAGCACTCCCCATGGGGTGTAGCCATCTATAAGTGCTGCTTCAAAAAGCTCCCTTGGCAAAGTTTTATAAAATTGATGCATCAGAAAAATACCGAATGCTCCTCCCAGGAAGGCTGGCACAACTAACGGATAATAGGTGTCAAGAGCGTTAAGATTTTTCCATATGAAGTACTGCGGAACCATGGTCACCTGACCAGGTAAGATCAAAGTCGACACCATTGCCAGGTAAATCCATTTTTTTAATTTAAACTCAAACATGGCAAGCCCAAATGCGATAACAGCACAAGAAATCATCGTTCCGCCGACATCGAGAATGGTTACAATAGAGCTATTTAACGTGTAACGGGCAAAATGCACATTTTGGCTGTTCCAGGCGTCAACGTAATGCTGCCAAGTCAAAGGGTCAGGAATCCACTGCGGCGGCATCTGCAGCACTTTCGCTCCGGTTTTGATCGAGGTCACTACCATCCAATAGAATGGAATGAACATGCACATTCCGCCTACGATCAGAAACGAATAAAGCAGCGTTAAGCTTAGTTTTGACTCTTTAGTCATAGTGCACCCACCTCTTTTCCATCGACCGTTGGAAGATCGTAATGATCAGGATCACAATGAATAGCAACCATGCCATTGCGGAAGCAGGTCCCATTTTGAATAAAACAAAAGCATCACGGTAAATCATAATGTTCACTGTCAGCAATTGGTCCCTGACTCCGCCTGGTGAACCGACCAAGGTAAGGAATGAATCAAAGGCATGGAATGCTGAAATCGTCGAAAGAATAAGCACCATATAGGCCATCGGCGAAACGAGCGGAATCACAATGCGTCTGAACACTTGCCACTTGGAGGCACCATCTAAAGATGCCGCTTCATACAAGTCTTTCGAGATATTTTGCATACCTGCCAGCAGCAGCACCATGGAACCCCCAATACCTTTCCATACATTCGCTATGGCTACACTTCCAATGACTACCCACCAATTCGGATTATCGAGAAATTTGTACGGTCCCAGGTTAATGTAACTGAGAAGCAAATTGACTACACCGAAGTGAGAATTCAGGATCCATGACCATACCATACCTGCTGCGATCCAGGGTGTAATTACAGGTAAAAAGAAAATAACCCGAAAAAAACCTTTGAAGCGGATAGCCTGGTTTAACACATACGCTGCGATGAACGCGATACCCGTTTTCAGTGGCACAAAGATCAAAGCAAAATAAAAAATATTGCGAAACGAATAAAACATTTGCTTCTCATGAAAAATCGCTTTCCAATTTCGGAGACCTACCCACTGCGGAGCATTGAACATATCCCACTTCGTGAAGGTTAAATACAAAGAAAAAATAAAAGGATATGCTGAGAAAATGAGAAACCCGATGACAAATGGCAATGTCAGTATATATCCCCAATAATTGTACCTTTGTATGACACAACACCCCTAACCTTCATAAATAAAGGAGGGAGGCTTTACCTCCCCCAAAAAATTGCGATATAGTTACTTGTTGTTATTGATGACCGTTTTTAACTTTTCGTCTGCTTCCTTCAAGCCAACCTCTGGCGTTTTGCTCCCTTTGAACATTTCAATGAAGACTGGCTGGACAGTCGTTTTCATTTCGTTCCAGAATGCCGTTTCATCCGTAGTCACACCAGCTTGGGCAACTCCTTCTGTGAATGCTTTCTTGTTTTTCGGATTGCTGTTCAGATCCAGCTTGGAGTTAGCCGATACTTTGAGCGGAAGTGAAGCTCCGCTTGAAGCCAGAAGTCCCTGAGCTTCATCACCTAAGAAGTATTTCAGGAATACCCACGCTGCATCCTTCTGTTCCTGCTTCGCTTTAGAGAAGATGACCCAGGAGTTCGCAACAAACGGAACAAATCGTTTGCCATCGTAGCCTTTAGGAACCATGACTGTATCGTAGTCCAGATTCGCATAATCTTTCTTAAACGGCAGCTGTCCGCTGTATTGCATAATCATCATGCCAATTTTGTTTGAGCCGAACATTTGGGTGATTTTCCCGTTAGCTTCMAAAACATCGAATGTCGGAGCAATTCCACTCTTCATTGTATTTTGCCATGCAGTAATACCCTGTAAAGTTTTTGGATCCAGCAGCATTGACTTTGTTTTTGTTTCATCCAGCCAGCCGCCTCCGTAAATCTTCGACCATGGGTAGAAGCCTTGCGTCAGATTGTTTTCGACCGACATGCCGTAAATATCTGTTTTACCATCGCCATTGGTGTCTTTAGTCAATTTTTTGGCTGTGTCCAGCATATCCTGGTAAGTCCAGTTATCTGTTGGAGCCTCAATACCTGCGTCTTTGAAAATTTTCTTGTTATACGCCAGCGCAGTCGGATTCAAGCCATGCGGTATGCCCCATACCTTGCCATTCGCGTCCTTGGCTGCATACAATGAGCTGACATAGTCGCTCTCTTTAAGATCCCGCTTGACATACGATGTGAGATCTTCTGCTACTCCACGCTTCCCGTAACCAAGAACAATCGCATTTTCCTGGAACCAAATGTCTGGAGCATTGTTGCCGGCAATTTGTGCTGTAATCTTCGTAGCAAATTCAGCCCAAGGCGCGTCCTGAATTTCCAGTGTAATATGAGGGAATTGCTTCTGAAAACCTTCGATAATCTCTTTTTTGGTAACGTCATAACTTCCTGGCAAACCCACCTTAAGCGTCACTGGCTTGGGTGCTGCGGCAGTTGCCGGAGTCGCAGGCGCGTTGCTGACAGTTCCCGCCGTTCCTCCTTGACCGCTGCTGCAGGCTGTAAGCGCTGCCACCATCATACTGCTTAATAACACGATACTAGTCTTTTTCAATTAAAACCCTCCCATGTGTATGTACTCGTAATGTAGAAGCTCTAGTTGGAACCGTTTTCTTATGTACCTTGATTATATCCCGCCCACCATTTCACGTCAATGAAATGTTTTCACATTTATGAATTTTGTGGGCGTTATCGTGACAGTTACCTTCTCTAAACAAACAATCGTATCCTATTGATTGATATGGCTTTCAACCTAGTCATTCCTGTTTCCATAACCCTTCTCTTAGCGAGTGCCCATGTCGTAAATACTTGCTTCTGTTCTCCAGCCGATGCAGCGTCTCCTTGACAGCAATATCCACAGCCATGTCAATCGTCTCGTTGCCGAATGCTGCGCTTGAATCCCGTGGATCCATCACGCCTCCGACTCCAATAAGCGGCTCCCCTTGCGGTGGTAGCAAGTCCAATCTAACCGACTCAGGATGTAGTGCCATCATGTGCGAAGTCTCCCACCCAGCAGCATGATCCCCAGCACATTCGTACCGATCTTCCACCAGCATATAATCAACGAACGCCCAGGCCTGCATACCGCTGCTGCTGCGGCTATATAACCGCTTGTTGAACAGCATGGCAGCCGCTCTGGCATGATCGATTAGCGGATAATGTCCGGCAACCAGAACGCCTACCCGGAAGCCTAGCGATTCCGCTTCCGCAAGGATATGCAGGAGAAGCTTCTCGTAATTGATCACTTGTTCCATTGCGGAAAAAGGCATGCGTTCCGGAAGAAAGTTGTCTGGATTAAGTTGCATTTGTTCTGCAATTTGCAGTCTGTCCGCCGCATTTGCTTCCATAAAGCCTTCAACCCGGCTTTCGCCGTAGTATAATGGTGGAAATACAAGACCGCCGCCCTTTTGTGCGCATCTAATGGCAATGCCTTCTGCTTGCAAAGAGTCGGCTCCGACTGGATTATGCAAGCCATGCCATTCCAGTGTGCCTATTGGTATGTAAACGACCGGACAAACTGTTCTCCTCGCAATAATCTGCTCAGGACGAAGCATATGGTATCTGACTTCTTCGCTCATGGTCTACCTCCAATAATCCTGCTTATTTTCAATATATGGTAAGAATTTATTCAAGTCAATGAATATCATTCACATGTATGAATCGCAAACAATGGGTAGGAGAAACCAAAAGGACGGCTGTCTATAGCCGCCCTACCTGTACATTTTACTAAAGGCAAAGAACACTTTTTAGAACGCTGGCATATACCGCAGTTTACGCTCTCAATTGGTTATTTTAACTTTTCAAAGAATCGTAAAATTATAGAAGGAGCGGTTTATTGGCTGCCAGCTAACCTACTTGCTCGGCTTTTATCTCAAAAGTGCCACTTCTTATTGTACCCGTTTTATCTGTATATTCGATGTACACATAATCGGTATTTCCGTTTGTAAGTCCCTTGATGTGCGCGCCTTTGGCGTTGTAATTTACATTGCTGTATTCTGTGAATATTCCATCCTTGCTGTTTGCTATAAACACCTTATAACCCTTGCCGTTCGCTGAAACAATGTCAAAATTTATATCGCTTTGACCATTGCCCGGGGACACACTTGTAATAACTATACCAGGCTTCCATTTTGCGTAAAGAACGGTATCCGCTTCGACTGCTTTGCTGAAATCAAACTTGTGCGCAAACGTTTCGTCGAACCAACCTACAAAGATATAATTCTCTTTTGTCGGCGTCGGAGGAGGGGTAACCGTTTCTCCGAGCGAATTTCCGTTTGCATGAACCGTCACAGTTTCATCAGATGTAACGCCGTCATTGTAGTTATAGGTAAGACTATAGCTCGCATCATAGTTACCTTCTGATACATAAACTGAAATCGGTAGAGAAAGACCATCGTCCAATTTCACAAGGAAGGCTCCTTTTCCTTTTGCCGGTTGACCCGTTAATACATTAGCTGCTGAATTAGCAAGGTCTACAAGACCTTTTGTTATTGTTTTTCCGAATTGTTCGCCCAAGAAATTTTTACCGATTTGCTTAGGGTAGCCTGTTACAGTGAGTACCAAGTCAACACCCTCTGTTATAATGCCTTTGGTATTCCCTTCTGAGTTAGTAACGGTAAACCAATCATAATCACTGTTCTTCCGCAAATCATACGCTGTTCCGGTCGGAATACCGGCTGTTTTTATAATAACTTGTTGGGTAGAATTCCCCGTAATGTTAAGCTGATATTTACTACCACCTGACCTTAAAGCGGTTGGTCTGGTAGGAATGATAACATCTTTGCCGCTCTCAATGGCTCCAATATCAGGTGCGGTGCCTTCGTAGTCGGCTTCTGTTACAAAATTAGGAACGGTTGTGCCCTTATCAAAACCAAGACTCGCGCTTGTTTGGCTCAAATCACCTTCAAATCTGTTGATGAAAGTTGCCTTTTTGCTTGAATCAGGATTTATGGCTGTTACAGGTGTTCCGATTTTCACTCCGGTTATCCCATTAGGCTCAACAATTGGCGGAGGCCCACCGGTAGTACTGTAGACATTAGTGGTTACCCCGGATCCGTTAAACAAGTCAAAATCGTAACTCGCTCCGGGATAATTGTACATATGTTTAATCGTAATTACGTTTTGGCCACCAACAGGACTATCAATGGATTCAATGATATTATTCCTATAATACGGTCTGTAGATTTGGCTGTCTTTCCGGGTTATATGGCTGGCTGAACTCAGTATTGTATTGTTAAAAAGATAGTTAACACCCAACCCCATATTCGATTCCTTAGGAGCTGCTCCGTGCTTTAGCGCTCCTTGAATCAATCCCCATTCGTCACCCAAATTAAGTAGTACATTTCTATACACATAAAGGGGACCCGTATAATTCGTATCCAGCCCTATGCCGAAAGCTACTCCCTCAATTTTGTTGTTGTAAAACCTTACGTTCATATCCGAACCTTCGAATTCGATGCTGTCGTCTTGCGTATACGCAAAATAATTTCCGTACACGTCGGAATCTTTACCAACACCGCCGTCGACTTCGCCATTTCCCCATGTTTCAATGGCATCGTTAAAACGATGATCGTCACTTCCGACAATGTCATTGTATCGAATAACGACGCCTTGCCCGCCTCTTGCATACATACCGCTTACACCTTGTGGATGTTTTTCGTTCCATTCAGGGTACCACGATTTGCCGCCGCCGCCGTTCCATGCATTGGTTTTTGTTCTTGCATCATGAATATAGCTTTTTTCAATGACGAGATTGCTTGCGTCGCTTATAAAAATACCGGAGTCATTGTTAACAGGCGTTGCGTTAGCAGAGTAACTTTGCCCTGTACGCAAGTCAACAGCCAGGTTTGGATCTGCATTTGCCACTACCGTTTGCTTAGCTAAGTATTGGGATGCTTCTCTTCCGAAATTTGAAATATCACTATTCACAATTCGGATGTGATGACTTGAACTGAGAACCGATATCGCGCTTCTCTTGCCTCCACGGATCATTAAATTTTCCAAAATAACATATTCGGACTGTGCGATCGATACCGCTTCCCAAAATTCATCGGTCACTTCGATAACGGTACTTCCATCCCCAATGATTCGGATATATCCGTTTTCCGTTCCTCTAAGCCCTTGAACCGACAGCGGTTTTCCCGGCTCATATATGGATGCGATAGGTATATCTCTAGCAATTGGGACGTCTTCTTTCCATGTTCTTATTTGTTCAGTGTATGTAGAACCGTCCTTAAGGACTTTAACTTCCACTTCATAATCCGTGTCGGGTTCAAGACCCACGATAGAGCCCCTGAACTGCTTGTTAACCGAATCCCATGCCAGTGGAAGCCCGTCTTCCCATGTCGCAACTCCTACTTTCCTGTAACGCACCTCATTTGCAGGGTCAGGGACAACCTGTATAGTGGTGACAGGTGTTGTCGGAAGCTTATATGGAATCGTATCTCCGGGAGTCACATAACCAGCATAATTCAGATACACGCTTAAATTATTGAACGTAGTTCTTAAAAGCAAATCGTTACCTGTATTTGGTATTCCAGAACCGCTTTGGGCAGCGTTTGTAGAAATGGTGGTTTTAAATTCCTTATCCGGCCTGCCGTCAGAGTATTTAATTCTCACTCTAATGATGTCGTTACTACCGCCGCCTGACAAATAACTAAGACCTCCTTCAAAGGCACCTATTGCCGCATTATAACCGGGCTTAGGCTGTATAACCCAAGCGTATCCAGTATTTCTCGGTTGAGCTATGACATAATTAGCCGGATCCGCTGACTTCCGCCATACGGTTACTTCGGCGTTCGGATCGTCGCTCGGAATACGATAATATCCGTCTCTCGATTTTCCCACAGCTGTTATATCAACACCCGGTACTGCTACCGCCAAAGCGGCATCAGCGGAAATATGTCGGTTTTCATCATATTGAACTTTTGCCGTATTGCTCGAGGCGTCCCACGTGTATGTTGCTGCAAACGCATACATGAGGGTATCCAAGGGGATAAAACTTCTAATGCCTTCTTTAAAGGGCATTTCAGTCGTAACCGTTGAGCCGTCCTTTAGTGTTACTTCGTTGCTTCCGTATTTAGCTGTCATTTCATAATAATCATTTTTCAGAACAAATTCTTTGCCATCGATAGACTCATAAAATACCGAATATAGATAATGAGCAATTGCCTCGGCAGATACCCATATTTTACCGTCCATAAACTTAGGCGGTACATCCGATTTCATGGTTTTGCCGTTCACCGTTATCTGGATAGGCGATGCCGGTTCTTGAATCTCAACAGGCTGATGCACATATGCCGCAAATATTGAATTAGGAAGAACAAGTGAAATGAATACTGCAACAACAAGTAAAAATCTCATAATTGGTTTCATTTTTTTTGCCATTTTAATTAAATCCTCCTTTATTCATTTGCAGATGGAAGCGTTTCCCATGACACTTTGATTATATCTTGGGCATTTATACACGTCAATGAAACATTTTCACATTTATGAATTTAATAATTGTGATAAGACAGTTCCGATGTATGGAAGCTGCAGAAAATAGGGAAGTTTTTCGCGAGTTTGGCTATTTCCTCAGCTGGTACAGATTCAAGTTCAGTCAATCGACGGACTCTCGTCATTTCCGCCATTTCCTGGTAAGTGATAATCATATCGGCCTTCTTGAACAACTCCGGTCCCCATCTCGTGGAAAAGTCAATATGGCGGCGTTCGTCAATCAGATCAAATTCACAGGTAATCGCAGACAATACATCGCCAAATTTCCAAAACGCTTCTGCGGACTTTCGCTTCTTCTTGAAGCCGCAAGCTTCGCCTAACAGGGTCAAGTTGGAATACAATTCGGTAAAGTGTTCTTTGACATCCTGCTTGCCTGGACCACCCAGCCATTGGAATTGGTCGATTGAATAACCCATTTGCAGCAAACGGCGCATGCCCATCTGACTGTGGCGGAATTCATCCCACATGTGACGGGCCAGATCGAAGTAAAAAGGCAAAGGCATCCGATCCACATAATAATAAATGCAGGACAAAGTCTCTCCAGCAAAAATCTCAGTAGCATAGATGTATATCATTTGTTTCACACTGTCATGCAGCACAGACATACTGGTATCCGTATATGATTTCTGCGGTTTTGGATTGGTATATCGTGGATATTTGCTTTCCAACTTTGCCTTCTCCGGAAGCGGACCTGCTGGATCCTTCACTAGGTTGGCCGGCCAGATCACAGCATTCACATCATCTACGAAAGCATTTGCTTCGAAAGCTGCCCAGACCGTAAGGATATACCGTTCCCATTCAGCCAGCTTTCGTGACCCTTCTTCACTTCCGCAGTGGACAAACTGCAACTGCTCATGCAGCCAGCGCTGCGTTGCTTCCCGTTCTATGAAGATAATCTTGATCTGATCCAGTGTAGGCGCATTTAATATCGGATCCAGCTTGGCCACCAATGCATCATACTGGGCGTACAGTTGTTTATGGATATATAAGTAACTGACCAGAAAAGTGTTTTCGTCTGGCGCGCCGAACATTCTTTCGAATGCCTCCCTCGTGATATCGGGCATCCAATCCTTGTCATGCATACCGCCAGGCAGCTCCTCAATACGTTCATATAGGCATTTCACATTCCGATTATGCAAATAGCATAATCGACCAAGCTGAATCTTCTGCTCATATGCCGGAATGGCCGGTATCCACCCTCCAATTAATTTGGATACTGCCAGCTCCTGCCAGAGTAAATGCTTCAGCTCGTTGCTCGTATCCACAGGCCGCAAAAACCGACTTTTCAGAAAGCCTTGCTCCGTTGCCATATTCTGCTGCAAACCTTCAAAATCTTCTTCGTCTCTCATGATTAGAACGATCCCTCCATTGGCAATGACTTTTTCTACGAACTCTTCTAGCTCTAGAAAAATAAACCGTATCCTGCTGATACGGTTTCCCCCATTCATTTCTGTTTCCATAATCCTTCTCGAAACGAGTGCCCATGTCGTAAGTACTTGCTTCTGTTCTCCAACCGATGCAACGTCTCCTTGACAGCGATATCGACAGCCAAGTCGATCGTCTCGTTGCCGAAAGCTGCGCTTGAATCCCTCGGATCCATCACACCTCCGACGCCAATAAGCGGCTCCCCTTTCGGAGGAAGCAAGTCCAGTCTAACCGTCTCAGGATGAAGCGCCATCATGTGCGAAGTCTCCCACCCAGCAGCATGATCCCCGGCACATTCGTATTGGTCTTCCACCAGCATATAATCAACAAACGCCCAAGCCTGCATGCCAATGCTGCTGCGGCTATGCAACCGCTTGTTGAACAGCATCGCAGCCGCTCTGGCATGATCGATTAGCGGATAATGTCCAGCAACTAGAACGCCTACCCGAAAGCCGAGCGATTCCGCTTCCGCAAGAATATGCAGGAGAAGCTTCTCGTAATTGATCACTTGTTCAATAGCGGAAAAAGGCATTCGTTCCGGAAGAAAGTTGTCTGGACTCAGCTGCATCATTTCTGCAATTTGCTGTCTGTCCGCTGCATTTGCCTCCATCAAGCCTTCAACCCGGCTTTCGCCGTAGTACAATGGCGGAAATACAAGACCGCCTCCCTTTTGCGCACATCTAATCGCAATGCCTTCTGCTTGCAAGGAGTCGGCTCCGACTGGATTATGCAAGCCATGCCACTCTAGCGTGCCTATAGGTATGTAAACGACCGGACATAATGTTCTCCTTGCAATAATCTGCTCGGGGCGAAGCATATGGTATCTGACCTCTTCGCTCATTGTACGGCTTCCTCACTTGCCATATAAATTTTCAATCGTTCAACTTCAATGCCAGCCAGCATCACGATGCCAATACCGTGTGTATCGTTTGTCTTCCATTTCAAGTCATCCTTATAATAATCAGCTGTGAATGCATATTTTGATCCCGTACACACCCCATGCACATTTCCGTACTGATCGATCGCATTGCTCGTCAGCCCTCTCCAAGCAAGCCCGATGGAAGCTTCAAATGCAGAGCGATTATCCTTCAGGATACCCAGACGCAAACCTCTACAGAAGGCATAGACGAACATGGCCGTGCAGGAAGTCTCTTCATAGGAATCGGGATGGGTCAGGACTTGATGCCACAAACCATTTCCCCCTTGAAGTGAAAGTAATCCGTCACAAAACTCTTGGAAAAATGCAACTAAATCTCCTCTGCGGGCATGAGCCAACGGTAATACTTCCAATAGCTCCGACAGCGAAAATAGAGGCCAACCGTTCCCTCGGCCCCATGGCACATAGGTGGCTGTATTAAATTTGAAATCATAAACATGCGACATAATCTTCAGCTCAGGCATGTATAAATACTTTTTATAGGCCACAAATTGCTCAGCTGCATCATCCAGAATGGCCATATTCCCCGTGAGTAAATAATAGCGTTTCATGAACGGGGTGCTCATATACAAATCATCTGCCCAGAGTGTCTTTTCCATGTAATATCCAGGACTTTCCCGATAAAATGCCCCGTCCTCTCTACGTTCCTGACGGTTACATATGAAGTCTGCAATCACTTCAGCTACTTCCAAATAGGTACTTTCCTGATTTTCTGTATAAGTCTCTAGCATAATAGATCCAAACGAACCACAATCATCCAACATATCCAATTCAACTAACTGATGGTTTACCCATGGGAAACCGTACTGTTTGCGATCCCACAGTGCATAATCGTAAAGTTTGGTACACTCCGATATATGATGAGTCACATAACGTACGATGTCTTCACGTCCAAGCATTCTACCTGCCTGTAGCAATCCATACAGCGTGACGCCAAGCGGATAGTTCCAACGCGCATAATTCGTATTCTCCATATAGGGACGAACCCAAGCATCCGGTTGATCCAGCCGCCAATAAAGGCCTCCGTTCTCTGGTTCCCAGACTGTATACATCGTTTGTATTTCTTCAGGCTCATACGTCCTATCACTTTGAAAAGGTCCTGCATACAACCAGCGTTCGTCTGTGCCTTGGATGGGATGTGGGAGCTCGCTCTCACATAACTTACCATTTTGATGGATGTCTAAATGAAAGCCCCAATCCTTCCCGCCGCTTAGTGACCGTATCAAGAGTTGATGCTGCCCATAGGCCAGATCGATGTCAAAATGAATAGGTTCTGAGGCCTGTGCATGGAAGACCTCTACACCGTTTATCCACACGGTTAGTGCTGCACTTTGGGTCGTTCCCCTAAAGGAATAGCGTTGCTTTCCTGGCAATTGACAAAGCAGACGAGTCCAACCATAAGCATATTGACCTGTTTCAATTTGATCTCCGAACATTCGCGTGAAAACAGGTTGCCTGATCTTGTCTGATTCCCATTTCAGCGATGGCCGCCATTCAATGCCCGTCTCCATCTCACTTTGTCCAGGCATGGGCAACGCATGATCTTTGAACACATCCTCATCCACGGGAAGCGAATATATCCATCCTGCTTGACCTTCCCGCTCCCTGAATGGTGATAAAGCAGGAGGCGTAGTCCATTTGCTTCGAATCGTCCCCAGGATACAACCGAACCCGGATGGCGTTTTACGCAATTTAATCAAGAGCGTCGTCCAACCCGAACTCAGCGGTATTTTCAGATTACGTTTGTTTGTAGGGTTCAGCTCATCAAGCGCATCTGTCTTATAGAGCAGCTGTCCATCTACATAAACACTTGCTGGACCATAGCAGCTAAGCGCCGACTCGACAACGCGATCCGTTTCGCTCCATATTTGGGTGAGGGCATAGCCAAACTGTCCATTCTTCGCATCAGGAAACTTCTCTCCCAAGTTGAGGTTATATCTGGCATCTGCCATTTGCCTAAATCCTTGCCGGCTATACAACCGCCAAGTGAACGAATTTGCGGGGTGTGTCCCGATATAGTGATTGGCAATATTCTCTAGGATTCGCGGGGTATTAGAGCCGCATCGTGCTTCTACACTTTGCTGTTTGTCGAAATGCCTTGTTGCCATCATATGAGTTTGCTCCTTCATGAAATCGTGATAATGATTCCATTGTAGCCTCATACTAACATATTGTCTTTGCCCTGCATTGTGTTAAAATGTTGTTGTATTGTGATTTATTTAGAGGAGGTTGTCCTACTGAATCTCATAAAGGATTTTCAACTTACTACTGAACCGGTCCAAATGACGTTTCACCATCAAACGACTGCCTTCTGGGACATTTATCATGCTCACCAAGGCATGGAATTTATCTATGTGCATGAAGGGGAAGGTTCCGTCATCATTGATCCTTTTATGTACGAGATCAAACCAAACACATTAATGTTTTTCCAACCTTATCAACTGCATAGGGTCAAAATAGATCTAAATACGAAAACATACACTTCCTACGAGCGCTCGAAGTTTCTATTTGAACCTTCTCTTGTAGACAACATGCTGGGCTCTTTGCCCAAATTACAGAGCTTTTTTCGATCTTTGTGGAAAGATACCCTTACCTGCCAAGTCCTGCACTTGCCCGAGTTAGCGCCGGAGTGGGATGTTCAGTTGAAACAATTAGAATATGCTTTACGAATGACTCCCAAGGAAGAACACATGGAAGCGTTCACGATCTTCTTGATCGGCTTCCTGCAGGGTCTGCGAGCGCATTGGCCAGATAAACAAGATCCTGCATCTGCCAATCAACGCCCCATTCATCATGTAGAACACATCATGAAATGGATTGATGAGCACTATCAGGAATCCTTCCAACTAGAGGATTTAGCGGAATCCCTGCATCTAACTACCACCCATGTGTCCCATCTTTTTCGCAAATTTACCGGCAGCAGTATTACGGAATACTTAACGGCGAAACGATTAAGGGAAGCTTGTTGGCTGCTCAGAACCACATCGGACCCTGTTCATATCATTTCCTCGGCTGTCGGGCTGAACAATGTGTCTTACTTCTGCCAGCTATTCAAAACCCACATCGGATCCTCTCCGCACCAATATCGCAAAAATAGCGCACATTCCTAATAAGGGAAAGTGCGCTGTTTTTACTGTGGTGGTACTCCGTTTATTTAAACTGTCTTTCGCAAGGAATGAAATTTATATCTTCATTTATTCTTATTTCACGTAAAAATTATTCATATTTTTCACTAAAATCATGTATAACAAATTTGATTTGACTAGAAGCAAATGTTGTTGCATCATGTTGTAAATAGGTTTCCTGAATGTAATAAGAATGATTAAATTGAATTGGGGGCATAAATTTTGAAAAATCTTTGGTCTGCGGCGATGTCCGAATCTTTCATGCAGCAATATCCTCTTGTATCTGACATGCCATTTCAAAAGAGTCGAAGCTGGAACTACGAGAACGGTTGTATTTTAACTGCTTTTGAGCGGATGTTTCACACAACGGGGGAAGAACGCTACTGGCAGTACATTAAAAATAACATGGATTTGTTTATTCAAGATGACGGTTCCATTGCTACGTACAATTTGAACGAATATAACGTTGATATGATCAACCAGGGCAAAACGCTTTTTCTTTTGTTAGAGAAAACCGGTGAACCCAAGTACCGTAAGGCCATTGAGTTACTCGTGGCGCAATTGAAGGGTCATCCCCGCACCAAAGAAGGCGGTTTATGGCACAAAAAAATTTATCCGTTCCAAATGTGGTTGGATGGCGTATATATGACATCTCCTTTTTTAGCTCAATTTGCACACGTGTTCAATGAAAATGTTTGGTTTGATGATATCGCCAATGAAATTTTGTTGATGGAGCGTGTCGTCCGCAATCCGCAAACCGGACTACTGTACCACGGATGGGATGAGAGTCGTGAGGAGCGCTGGGCCAATAAGGCAACAGGCTGCTCCGAGCATTTCTGGGGACGTGCCATTGGCTGGTACGTCATGGCGATTGTTGATGTACTTGACTTCCTGCCGCTTGATCATCCGCAGCGTGGTCAAATTATCGGTATTTTCCACCGTTTGGCAAAGGCGATTGTCAACGTGCAAGACAGCGAGAGCAGTTTGTGGTGGCAAGTCATGGATCGTGGCGGTGAAGAAGGAAACTATTTGGAGGCTTCCAGCACCGCGATGTTTACCTACGCACTGGCCAAGGGCGCAAATAAGGGCTATCTTGAAGAATGGGCCATTGAAGCGGCTCGTAAAGCCTACGAAGGAAGCCTAATAAAATTTGTAGAGCGCGATGCCGACGCTTCTCTGCATCTGAACGGCATTTGCAGCGTAGCAGGGCTAGGCAATACGCCGTACCGTGATGGATCATATGCCTATTACATCAGCGAACCGATCCGCCGTGACGATCCGAAGGGCTTTGCGCCGTTTGTCATGGCCTGCCTGGAGATTGAAGCCGCGTCTAGAAGAGCGTAAATACAAATGGGTTCACCCCCGTAACAAAAATCCGCTAACCAGCTTGGTTGCGGATTTTTCCTATGTCAACTACATTTTTACTCCACTGGCAAAGCCGGAATATTCATCTAAAAGGCGCTCTGCAAACTTTTTCATTATGATTGTAACTGTGTTGTCTTTAAAACAAAGAGTAATTCGTATATGTGCAAAGCATTCATCTATTATCATTGGATTCATATATAGTGTATGTTCATCTTTCCATACAGCAGCTGTTATACAGTCATATTCGTATACAGGAAATTTTTGAGCGATTGTTTTTCCAAAACCGAAAGCGATCTGATGGTTGCCCTTATCATTTTCAAATTCCAATATTCCCTCTTCATCATGAAAAGCTACTCTTAGTTTAGTTATGTTCATAGGATTATCTGCTAATTGATAAGTATTTCCGTTTATGCTTTCTGTAACTGGAGAAGATAACTGTCCTTCCGGTAGCATAATAGAAAGATTGTTTATTTTCCCGACCAATTCCCTATATGATTGTTCGTCTGATATCAATGGATTGTCTGAAAGATGCGAATATAATTCATCCCATATCACATTAAAAATAGTTTGTATGCCATCCGGATTCGGTTGAGTGTCTGCCGTAGTAACAATTAGCAGATCCTTGTCCGGTAAACATACTGCAAGCTGTCCTCCCATCCCCAGGAAAGCAAACCCATTATTGCGTGTTCTCCAAAACTTATAACCATAACCCTGCTGATTATCAATAAAATTGAAAGTCGAATTTGTGCTATCTATTTGGTAAGATGTTGCAGCTTTCATAT
>NZ_JBFUHL010000031.1:0-67860 GCF_056402415.1 Paenibacillus sp. P4_A9 | reverse complement strand
GGATGACGAGAAGCAAATTCATCAAGTGACCAAAATGGTGCTGCAGGATTTTGAATTTGCTGGAAGGAAATTGGAGTTCCATAGTGCTTACTCGGCGTTTGAAGCTAAACAGCTATTGAGAGAGCAACCACATACGGCCCTTGTGTTATTAGATATTGTTATGGAATACGAGGACGCGGGTTTGCAGATTGTTAAATATATTCGTGAAGAATTAAATAATCAAGCTGTACGCATTATTTTGCGGACTGGTCAGCCAGGCCAAGCGCCTGAGCGAACGGTCATTATGGATTATGACATTAATGATTATAAAGAAAAAACAGAGCTTACCTCTACGAAGCTATTTACAACAGTAGTTACAGCGCTGCGCTCCTTCCGCGATATCAAAACGATTGAGAAAAGCAGAGTCGGCTTGGAAGAAATTATTAAGTCATCAGCGACTTTGTTTGAATTACAATCTATGAAGAAGTTTGCGTCAGGCGTATTGACCCAAATGACTTCCATCGTTAATTTACATAAGAATGCTATACATTGCAGCTTCGCGGTCACGAAGGGTGTCGAGGATATTTATATTCTCGCGGCTAGCGGTGATTATGCAACCAACCAAGACGCTAGAGCACGTGATGTGGTTCCAACGGAGGTACTTGAGGAAATTGAACTGGCTTTTCAAACCCGTAAAAGCAGCTTTGCTTCTGATCGCTTCGTCATCTATTTCCAGAGTAAGATGGGGATGGAAAACGTGATTTATATGAATGGGTTTAATTCCCTTAGCGAATGGGAGCAATACCTCGTAGATATTTATTGCGCGAACGTGTCTGTAGCCTTCGAGAATATTTATCTGAACAATGAGCTTGAAAGCACGCAACAGGAAATTATTTATACGATGGGTGAGATCACAGAGACTCGGTCACAGGAAACGGGTCATCATGTGAAAAGAGTGGCCGAATATTCGCGCTTGTTAGCACTGAAGTATGGCTTGTCCGAGCAGGAAGCCGAAATCGTTCGATTAGCAACACCGATGCATGATGTAGGCAAGGTTGGGATTCCTGATGCCATCCTCAATAAACCGGGCTCCTTAACAACAGATGAATTCGAGATCATGAAAACGCATTCTAATCTAGGCTTTGAAATGCTCAAGCATTCGAATAAGAAAGTACTTCACGCCGCGGCGATTATTGCTCATCAGCATCATGAACGATTCGACGGAACAGGTTATCCACAAGGGCTTAGTGGGGAAAACATTCACCTGTACGGCCGGATAACAGGTTTAGCAGACGTATTTGATGCCCTGTGCAGCGATCGTGTATATAAGAAGGCGTGGGAATTAGATCGTGTATTAGATTTATTGCAGTCTGAACGCGGTAAACATTTTGATCCCGTCATTGTAGATCTCTTTCTGGGCAATCTGGATGAATTTATGCTCATCAAAGAATTGTATAAAGAAAATCGTTAATCGGCAAAAATACGGTTGAACAGGGGTTTCCCCTTATTTGTCTTAGAAAGTAGGATGAAATCTTCGTCTTTGTCTCATTTTCGAACAAAGAAACCCGTTTCTTTTAATTTACAATTCCTGTATGCTAGAAAGGGGCTTGAGACAGACAGAAAGAAGGTGTCACCATGGAAGGAATTGGACTCGTACTGGAAGGCGGAGGTATGCGAGGGGTATACACCGCAGGAGTCTTGGAATACTTTATGGAGCAGGATTTATATTTCCCTTACGTGGTAGGTGTTTCAGCGGGGGCATGCAATGCCGTTTCATATATTTCTAAACAACCTGGGCGGAATAAGAAAGTAACGATCGACTATATCGCGGATCACCGTTATTTAAGTTATCGAAACTTATTGCGCAGTAAAAGTATATTTGGCATGGATTTTATTTTTAATGAGCTGCCGAACCGGCTAGTGCCATTTGACTATGACACGTTCTATGCCTCTTCACAGCAATTTGCTATTGGTACGACAGATGCGCATACAGGGGAGCCGATTTATTATACGAAACATGAGCTGCAGCAACAAACGATGCCGATCGTCCAAGCATCCAGCTCGTTGCCTTTTGTAGCTACACCGATTCATTATGAGGGCAGGACCTTATTTGATGGCGGATTGGTCGATCCGATCCCCGTTCAGAAGTCGGTGGCTGACGGCAATAAAAAGCATATTATTGTATTAACGAAAGAGTTCGGCTACCGTAAACGGCCCTTAAACAACACACATCGTTGGTTGGCAAAGAGCTTTTATCCGAAATATAATGGCTTAGTGGATGTGCTTGTGAATCGCAGCGAAATTTACAATAACACCTTAGAAACGATTGAACGCATGGAAGCAGATGGAAGTGCGATGATTATCCGACCTTCAATCAAAGTGGAAGTAGGACGAATGGAGAAGGATCCGCGTAAGCTTGAGAAATTACATGAGCTTGGATATGAAGATGCGAAAAGGCTTGGACCGCAGTTAAAGGAATGGTTACTTCATTAGTACGGTCAGTGGACAAACATCTTTGTCAAGTATAGATTAATCTTCTTTTGATCAAGGTTTGCATTTTGTCGAAACATGCGGTATGTTAGAAGCTAACCCAATAAGAACCCACGGGAGCTTGAGAAGTCAGGCTGAGATTGTGACCGTCTTTGTCACTAACCGTTAATCTGATCTGGATAATGCCAGCGTAGAGATCTCATATAAATGCACGTCCATCGACGGTATCGATTGTTGATTGGAAATATCATTTTCTACACATGGCGCTCCCGGATAACGGGGGCTTTTTCTTTTGGGTACATAGAGAGATGCGGAGAGGAGAACCAAGCTATGAAATGGAACAAAATTGCACCACTTATGCTGCTTAGCTTAACTGTGTTAGTGGCTGGCTGCGGCAGCAATGAAGCGAAATCGGTTCAACCAACAGAAGGCACCAAAAAGCTAACGGATGTGAAGGTTGTCCTAGACTGGACGCCGAACACGAACCACACTGGGCTGTATGTCGCGAAGGATCAAGGTTTTTTTGAGCAAGAGGGCTTAAATGTGCAAATTATTTCGCCAGGCGAAGGCGGAGCGGATACGATGATCGCATCTGGGGCGGCAGAGTTTGGCGTGAGCTATCAAGAAAGTATTACACAGGGCCGTATTCAAGGAGTTCCGTTAGTCTCGATTGCAGCAATTATTCAACATAATACATCTGGCTTTGCTTCACCGGTTGCGAAGAATATCAAAACGCCAAAGGATTTCGAGAACAAATCATACGGCGGTTGGGGAGCTCCTGCTGAAAGTGCCATGATTGATTCTTTGATGCAATCCGAGAAAGCGGATCCGACGAAGGTGAAAATGGTCAATATCGGTGATGCGGATTATTTCACAGCGGTCAAACGCGATATCGATTTCGCCTGGATTTACTACGCTTGGACGGGAGTCGATGCGGAACTTCGCGGTGAGCCGCTCAACATGATTTATTTGAACAAATATTCGGATAAACTGGATTATTATACACCGGTTTTGGCGACAAATGAGAAGATGATCTCATCGAAACCAGAAATCGTTAAGGCATTCGTTGCAGCAGCGTCCAAAGGCTATCAATATGCGATTACGAAGCCTGAAGATGCAGCTAAAATTCTGATCAAAGCCGTGCCAGATCTTGATCCTAAATTGGTCGTTGCCAGTCAAAAATGGTTAAGCCCTCGCTATCAAGATGATGCAGCACGTTGGGGCGAGCAGAAGAAATCCGTATGGGAAAATTACGCGACTTGGATGCTGGACCACAAGCTTTTGGAGAAAAAGCTGGATGTGGATGCGGCATTTACGAATACATTTTTACCTGAAAACAAGAAATAATCCCATGTCCTAAAAGAGGAGAATTCCAATGGCTAATGCGCTTGTCAGCATTCAAATCATTCCCAAAACCGTAAATGGCGAAGATGTTATTCCTTATGTCGATCGTGCGATCGAAGTGATCGCAAAGTCAGGTGTTAAGTATTTCGTATCCCCTCTGGAGACGACGATGGAAGGTGAGCTGGATCAGCTCCTTCTGATTATCCAAGATATGAATACTGCGATGATTGAGATGGGCAGCCCGAACGTCATTTCACAAGTGAAAATTTACTTCAATCCGTCCGGAGCCTCGATGGACAAGCTGACGGAGAAATACAGATAATGAACATCCATCGCTGGATCAAAGCAGGATGGCCGCCACTTGTGGTAGTCATCCTTCTATTGTTTATTTGGCAGCTAGCCGTTACGTGGGGTGGAGCTGCCGATTGGTTACTACCGAGTCCGCTCAAAATATGGCGAGACGGTACAACAGATATGCCGCGCGTGTGGATGCACATGTGGGCAACCGTACGTTTGATGTGTATCGGATTTAGCGTAGGAGCCATTGGTGGTGTTCTCRTTGCCAGCGTATTACATAGGCTACCGTTCGTTAAAGCGGGTTTCTATCCACTGCTAATCCTATCTCAAAATATCCCTGTCATCGCGTTGGGACCGCTGTTAATTATTTTATTTGGCTTTGGCCTTTTACCTAAAGTTATATTGATTTCACTTGTCTGTTTCTTCCCTGTGACGATGTCAACGCTAGATGGCTTTATGCAGACCGATCGCAGCATGTACACCTACATGCAAATGATTGGCGCATCGAAACGCCTAATTTTCTATAAATTAGAGCTGCCTCACGCACTGCCATTTCTGTTTACGGGACTCAAAATATCTGCAACCTACAGTGTCATGGGAGCGGTTATCGCCGAATGGCTCGGCGGAAATGTGGGGCTCGGCTATTATATGATCCTTCAAAAATCAGCCTTCCGCGCGGATCGGGAATTTGTTGCGATTGGCATTATCGTGATCCTGAGTTTACTCTTTTTCTGGCTGATTGCAGGTCTTGAGAAGCTCGTCATTCGTTGGAACGTCAAACGGTCATCGTAGAAAGGGGATCTGTGACCATGAGCAAATTAAAGCTGACAGGAATTCAACATGGGTTCTCGAGCAAAAAAAGGCTAGTTCCCGTGCTTGCAGATATTCATCTGCATGTCGAACAAGGTGAGTTCGTTTCCATCATTGGTCCCTCAGGAAGTGGGAAAAGTACCTTATTCCATATTATCGGTGGACTCCTGCAGCCGTCTTCAGGTGAAGTTTGGTTAGATGGCGAGCGGGTAACTGGGAAAAAGGGATTAATTTCTTACATGCCGCAGCAACCGGCCTTGTTCCCATGGCGCTCCATCGAGGAAAATGTGGCACTTGGACAGGAAGTGGCAGGGGTGTCGCGCAGTTCGGCGATCGCAAAAACCAGAGAATGGCTGCCCAAAGTCGGTTTAGGGGGCTATGAACGTGAGCTTCCTCACGTGCTTTCAGGCGGGATGCAGCAGCGGGTTTCATTTCTGCGAGCATTGTTAAGTCCACAAGAGCTCATGTGCTTAGACGAGCCGTTCGGCTCTTTGGATGCGCTAACAAGGCAGGATATGCAGGCGTGGCTGCTTAACATTTGGGAGCAAAATAAACGATCCATCTTATTCGTAACTCATAGTATCGAGGAAGCGCTTTTTCTTTCTGATCGCATCTATGTGCTTTCGAATAAACCAGCTAGTATCGTGGAAGAGTTGAAAGTTCCATTCGCAAGACCGCGACAGGAAGCTGTTCTGCAGGAACCTGCGTTTTTAGCATTAAGACAGCATATTCAAGGACTTTTGCGACGGGAGCAAACAAATGATGCTAGCCATTGATGCGCATATTCATCTCGATATGTATTCGGAAGAGTCGGCAAAGGCGATAATTGCGAATTTGGAAGCTTCACATGTACAAGCATTGATCGCGGTGTCTAGACACCTGGACTCCTGTAAAACCACGAAACACTTGCAGTCATTAGCACCAGATCGTGTCTTTGCAGCTTATGGGTTTCATCCAGAGCAGGAGCTGCCTACGGAAGAACAGCTGGATGAATTAATAGGTTGGATGGGTGAGCATGCAAGCGAAATGAGTGCAGTTGGAGAAATTGGACTACCTTATTACAAGCGACAAGAGGTGGAAGCTGCGGGGCAGGTGTTCGACTTAGCGCCGTACATTCAGCTGCTGGAGCGCTTCTTCCAGTTGGCTGCAGAATGGGACAAGCCTGTAGTTCTTCATGCTGTGTACGAAGATGCTGCAATCGTGTGTGACCTTCTTGCGAAGTATGGAATCAAAAAAGCACATTTTCATTGGTTTAAGGGACCGAGTGAAACGGTGGAACGAATGATTGAGGTTGGCTACTCCATTTCAATTACGCCTGATGTTCTTTATGAGGAAGAAATTCGCACGCTTATTCGGAATTATCCATTGGAACTCATAATGGTGGAGACAGATGGGCCTTGGCCATTTGAGGGGCCGTTCTCAGGTGAAGAGACCCATCCTCGTATGATTCACGCTGTTATTGAACAAATTGCCGGGTTGAAAGGGTTGTCCTTAGAAGAAACGGCTTCAACCTTACTTACTAACACCCGCAGCTTTTATCAGTTGTCATTATCATGACTTTGCTAAATCCTAAATCCAACTGGACAAGTGTTCGTAATAGACTTATAATAAAACAGAACACATGTTCGATATTCGGATGAGGTGAGAGAATAACATGACAAACCGTTGTGGTTGGGTCAATGAAGACCCTTTATATCAAGATTACCATGACCATGAATGGGGAGTTCCCGTACATGATGATCTCGTCTTGTTTGAGATGCTGAATTTGGAAGGTGCTCAAGCCGGTTTAAGTTGGTATACGATTTTGAAGAAGCGAGATAACTATCGGGAAGCGTTCGATGGCTTTGATCCGCATGTGATCGTGAACTATGACGATGCGAAGTTGCAGGATTTACTGCAAAATCCTGGCATCGTGCGCAATCGCTTGAAAATTGCTTCCGTTGTTGGGAATGCGAAGGCCTTTCTTAAAGTACAACAGGAGTTCGGCACGTTCGATACGTACATCTGGAGCTTCGTAGGCGGAGAACCGATCAAGAATCAGTGGGAAGACAGCCGTCAGCTGCCAGCCCAAACAGATATCTCTGATCGCATGAGTAAGGATTTAAAGAAGCGCGGATTTAAATTTGTTGGTTCAACGATTTGTTATGCCTATATGCAGGCTGTGGGCATGGTAAGTGATCACACGCAAACTTGTTTCCGCTATCATAACGAATAGCATGTAGGTAAACATAAGGCCATCTGGTAGGACGAATTGTCCGAATCAGATGGCCTTATTGTGCTTCAATTGGCATGTTGGAGTTGTTTCTCGATTAAATTGGCTTTGATCATATAAATCCGTTTGCGGATGTAGAAATCATAAACAGCGCCTGTAAGCTCTCTCGGTTTAATGCGATTGTTCGTGTCGTTATCTATGATTGTCACCGACCCATCGTCATAGAACTTGAACGTATAGTCGGCATAATAAGAGTGAGCTTCGTCAAGCAAGGCATCGATTTGTTCGGGAAGAAGATGGACAGTGTCACACAATGCCTTCTGGTACCAATAATCTCTCTCGATAAAACGGAAATTGTGACTGGGGTTCATCATGTTAACAACCTCCTCATCTAATTGGAACATTTGTTCTTGTTTTCATTATAACAAACAAGTGTTCGTAATGGAAGAGGGGACTATGAAAAAAAAGGAAATATTTTCATAGAGTTAATGAAAAAGCCATCAATCTCTAAGATTGATGGCTCTGGCTGGAAATGATATGTGTAGTTATGGAAAGTCCATGCAAACGGCCTGTTTCGATGAAGATCTCGTTCGCATCATATTTGGAAGAAGCGACCACACCTGCGACATATAAGCCGGAAATGTTCGTTTCCATCGTTTCGGGATTGATTAAAGGTGCGTTTGTTTCTTCATGAAACTCAACACCAATATCCGTGAGCAGCTGCCGATCCGGCCGAAAGCCGGTTAATGCAAGAACAAAGTCATTATCCAACGTGACGTGTTCGTTTCCTTTTCGCACGAGGACAGCATGTTCGTCAATTCGTTCAACCTGAGCGTCAAACCACATTTGGATGCGCCCCTTTTTAACCATACTTTCAAATAACGGACGGACCCATGGTTTAATATTGGCTGAGAAATCTTTCCCGCGATAGACAACGGTCACCTCTGCACCAACTCGGAGTAAGTCCATGGCAGCATCCACTGCAGAATTGTTGCCGCCGATGATCGCGACTTTAGCTCCGGCATATGGATGTGCTTCCTTGTAATAGTGAGTCGTTTTGGGAAGCTCTTCACCAGGAATACCCAGCATGTTCGGATGATCGAAATAGCCGGTAGCGACAACGACTTTATATGTTTCATAAGTGTCTTTGTTGCCAAATTGATCGGTAGTATGGACCTTGAAGCCAGCTTCAATTTGTTCAATCCGAACAGCTTCCTCATAAGAACGAATGCGTAACTGCTCTCTGCGAGCGACTTCACGATAGTAAACCAGTGCCTCCTGGCGGTAAGGTTTATCATGCGGAGTAGTAAAGGAATAACCGCCAATCTCTAGCAGCTCTGGTGTACTGAAAAACTGCAAATAAGTAGGGTATAAATAAATCGCATTCACGATACAACTTTTCTCTATAAGTAAAGGCGACAGACCTGCGCGCTTCAAGGCAACAGCCGCAGATAATCCGCAAGGACCCGCACCAATGACGATGACTTGTTCCATCTTAACAACCTCCTCGAAAACATGTTCCTTAGTCTATACTAGCGTACGAGGTAGGAGATGCCAAGATTGAATACCCCTGAAATTAAGTCGAATTAACGAAAATAGAGCAGCCACCAGTTCCTAGAAAAAGGAACGAGATGACTGCTCTATACGGCAACGGTCGATTATTTTTGGTTCAACTGATTTTCTTCATTTTCTTCACTGATATCGTCTTTGGCAAGATTGATGGAAGTTGTGCTGGGTGCGTTTTCCAACGTATCATTAACGAAAGCCATATCTTGATTTTTCGCATTCATATTCGTTGTTCCTGTATAGTTGCCTTCATGTTTCTTGTTTTCCATAGGAGCACTTCCTTTTCTTCTGATTTACAGTACCCCGTTAATGTGCACGAAGAAGAAGGGTTTTATTCCCTTTTTAGGCATGCAGAGGTAACGGTGTGAGTCTATATAGTTCCTAACTACAAAATCCGCTATAATAAGCGAAGATGGCATGGAAAGGAGAGAATTACGGATGAATGCGACAAGTATTAAACATATGGTTGTTTTTAAGCTGCATGCAGGTAAGGAAAACGCTAACGCGGAGCAATTCCTGAAAATCAGTGCTAATGAGCTGACAACCATACCTGGTGTTGAGCAATTTGAAGTACTCCGTCAAGTGAGCCCAAAGGCGGATTATGACTACGGTTTTTCCATGGTTTTTGCAAATCAATCCGCCTATGAGGCTTATAATAATCACCCTGTACATACTCAATATGTAGCTGAGCGTTGGTTGAAAGAAGTTAGTTCCTTTCAGGAAATCGATTTTCAAGTATTCGCGTAATCGGAGGTGTACAATATGAAAGTTTTAAAATTACCAAAAGAGGAAAAAGACGCATTAATCAGCGATCTGCAAGAGCATTTAGACGTGGAATTAGGTGTGACAGTAGGTCAAATTGCAGCAGAGCAATTGATTGACTATATGCTTCAGCAGCTAACAGCACCTATTTATAATCAAGCCATCGAGGATGCACTAAAGGGCGTAAGAGACCGAATGAGTGTGCTAGAGGATGATCTCTATGCTATGAAAGTTACGAAGATAACTACGCGGAGATAGCGTCAATGGACAAATGCTGCAGGCTGATTGGAGTGGGGAAGAATAATGATGAAATCGGAAGAGCTTTTTGATGTGTTTGATGCGAAAAGGAATTGGCTTGGCGTGGCGACTCGCTCCGAAGTTCATGCCAAGGGGCTATGGCATCAGACCTTCCAATGCTGGATTGTCAGCTTGGAAGAGAAAGTGCCGAAGCTTCTGCTTCAGTTAAGGCATCCGGACAAAGATTTGTTTCCGGATTTGCTGGATATCTCCTGTGCAGGACACCTCGCTGCTGGAGAGACGATCGAAGAGGGAATACGGGAGCTGGAGGAAGAATTGGGGCTTTCCGCCCACTTTGAGTCTTTGATCTCCTGCGGCGTGTTTGCAGAGGAAGATCTGATTTCGGACAAGCTCATGGATCGAGAATTTTGTCATGTTTTCATCTATCGCTGCGATCAACCGTTGAAGAACTATGTCTTGCAGCCAGATGAGGTAAGTGGTCTATTTGCTGTGACTGTTTCTGATTTTAAGCAACTCATTAGAGGTGAATGGGAAGAGATTGCAGCAAGTGGATACAAAATGGGTCTGAATGGCGAGTACGTAGATGTAGAAAGGCCGATTTCTTTGAATGAATTAGTAACGCATCCTACGGCGTATTTTGAGCTGCTTTTTCAAAAGATGGAGGAGCATGGTTGGAAATGAAAACGTAAATTCATGAATATATGAATACATAAATAAATACTTACATGAAAAAGAACCGAATCAGATGAACTGATCGGTTCTCGCCGTGCAATGCTTCTTTTAGACGAAATAAGCATTTGCAATGTAGACATAAGCAATGTAGCACACGATGGAGAGACCAATGCAGGTGATTCCCCATGCGATTTTTTGCTTAAACAAGAGCAAGAATCCCGCACTGAAGGCGGATCCCATGATAAGCATTGAAATAAAAGTTAGTACACCCATGAAAATGTATCTCCTTACCCTTTGTTTACATAATCACGGACCATATCCTCAGTTACAAGGGAACGGAGAGGAGAAATACCTTTTTGGGCATGGGCGATAATTTGGGCCGTAATGGCGTTGATTGAATCAACTTTAAAAGGCAGCCCGCGTTTGCACAAATCGACAGCCGCGTCAATCGCGTGCTCTCGCTGTGCATCAAGCTCAGCAAATCGAACGAGATGCAGATGCTGTGCATTCGAATGTTTGGAAATCGCTTCATGTACATTCATGTTAAAGTTCTCCTTTAGTGACTAGATTGTCTTCTAGTATACACGATTGAAAAGCGAAGGAACAGGTTTCCAAACAGAAAACAGATGAACAAATCGTGATCTTTCATTCATTGTATTAATACTTAATGGCATTAATAAGATAGAGAGCTCGGAGTGAAACCCATGAACGTGTTACCCATAGCCGCAGTGCTGCCACAACTATTACATACTTTACAAGAACGTACCTGTGCCATCGTGGTTGCTCAGCCTGGTGCGGGCAAAACGACGCAGGTTCCATTAGCACTATTGGATGCCTCCTGGCTGCAAGACCAAAAGATACTCATGCTGGAGCCAAGAAGACTGGCAGCCCGCGCCGCAGCGCACTACATGTCAAAGCTGCTAGGTGAGGAAGTCGGCCAGACGATTGGTTATCGGGTAAAAAATGATACTCGCGTTGGACCTAAGACACGGATTGAAGTGATCACAGAAGGTGTTCTGACTCGCATGCTGCAGCAGGATCCTGCCTTGGACGGGGTGGGCATCGTAATTTTTGATGAATTTCATGAGCGCAGCTTGCATGCAGATATTGGTCTTGCCTTGTGTCGTCAATCACAAACGCTGCTTCGTGATGATTTACGAATACTGCTGATGTCCGCAACCTTGGAAGCCAAGCCGATTTCCACGCTATTAGATGATGCACCTATTATTGAAAGCGAAGGTCGAACCTATCCAGTTGAGACTCATTATCTGCCTCAGAAAGCTGTAGGTAGAATAGAGAATGCTGTTGTCGCGAGTATTGATAGAGCTTTGCAGGCGCACGCGGGCAGCCTGCTTGTATTCCTGCCTGGTGCGGCGGAAATCCATCGTGTTGCGAACGGGCTTGCAGCATTGCGTTTAGGAAAAGAGGTGGAAATAGCGCCTCTGTATGCGAATCTGTCCATTGAAGCTCAAGACCAAGCGCTATCTGCCGTCCGTTCGCCTGGCCATCGCAAAGTGGTGCTGGCCACGTCGATCGCCGAGACCAGCTTAACGGTCGAAGGGATCACGGTCGTGATTGACAGCGGCCTCATGCGCGTGCCACGGTTTTCACCCCGCACCGGCATGTCCCGTCTGACGACGGTGCCTGTGTCGATCGCCTCTGCGGATCAGCGCAGAGGCCGGGCAGGGCGTCTCGGTCCAGGCGTGTGTTACCGCCTGTGGACCGAGACCGAGCATCGGCAGCTCCCGCCGAGCTCTACGCCCGAGATCTGCGAAGCTGATCTCGCCCCGCTGGCGCTGGAGCTTGCCGCCTGGGGCGCACCAGACCCAGCTGCGCTGGTCTGGCTAGACCCACCGCCTGCTGCTGCGTATCAGCAGGCGCGGGAACTTCTCGTGCAGCTAGGCGCACTGCACGAGAACGGGAGCCTAACGCCGCACGGCAAGCGTGTCGCGGCGTTAGGCCTGCACCCGCGGCTTGCGCACATGGTGCTGCAAGCCATACCGCTTGAGCTCGGCGCACTGGCGTGCGAGCTCGCGGTCATGCTGAGCGAGCGCGATTTCATGCGCGCCGCTAGTCGGGATGCGGATGTGCGCAGCCGCATCGAAGTGCTCTGGCGCGCCGGGCGAGGCGACGCGCGCGAAGGTGTTGACCTTGGCCTCTGTCACCGCATCGCGGCGGAGGCCAAGGTCTTGATGCAGTCGCTCGGTGTGCGGCCGAGCGACAAAAATGCTGCGGCGAGCGGGCTGCTGCTCGCCTTCGCCTTCCCCGACCGCGTCGCGCAGCGGCGGTCGGCGGGGCGGTTTACGCTTGCGAACGGCCGCGGGGCCGTGCTGCCTGAGCTGCAGCCGCTCTCGAATGAGCGGTATATCGTCGCAGCGGAGCTGGACGACAGCGGAACAGAGAGCCGTATCTATCTAGCGGCTCCTCTGGAAGAGGATGAGCTCTTCTCCGCCTTTGAAAGTCACATCCGCAAGGAACAAGTAGTAGAGTGGGATGGTACAGTGGGCTCTGTACGAGCGAGAGAACAGTGGCAGCTTGGTGCACTCACGCTTAAAGACAAACCGCTTCAGGAACCTAATCCGGATCTCGTCTTGCAAGCTTTGCTGGCGGGGATTCGGTCGGAATCTTTGGACGTACTGCCTTGGACGAGAAATGCGCGTCAGCTTCAGGAGCGCAGCATCTTTTTACACCGTTTTACGGAAAATTGGCCTGATCTTCGCGATGAAACCTTGCTGGAGACATTGGAGGATTGGGCTGGACCACACCTGTTAGGAGTGAAAAGTAAAGGGGCTTTGAGCCGCCTTAACTTGACAAGCCTATTAGAGGGAATGCTAACATGGGAGCAACGCCGTTCGTTAGATGAATGGGCACCGACACATATTCAAGTGCCGAGTGGATCGCGTATCCCCGTTGACTATAGCAACATGGAGTCACCGACGTTATCCGTACGTTTGCAAGAAATGTTTGGATTGGCAGATACCCCTCGCATAGCCAAAGGGCGCGTGCCTGTGACCTTGCACTTATTATCGCCAGCACAACGTCCGATGCAAGTGACGAAGGATTTGGCAAGCTTTTGGCGTGAAGCTTACTTCGAAGTTAAAAAAGATCTCAAAGGCCGCTACCCCAAGCACTACTGGCCTGATGATCCCATGGCGGCGGTTCCAACGAACCGTGCGAAGCCAAGAACCTGAACCATTTTATCCGAGAAAGGAACGGAGCAAGTCATGAGTATTCACGCTGATACCACGGACATCGTCATTTATGTTTCAGCTGGATTTGCAACCGCGTCTAATTTCCTGGATGACTTTGCGGCTAAACTTGCTTCGCGATATGAGCTAGTTGGAACGCGTGTGCGAGTTCATATTCACTTTCCTTATGGCGATTGGGACCGCTCGAAGCGAGGTCAGTTGCAGGAAATCATACGTGATATGTGGCATAATGCCCATCGGAAGAAATCGGTGCATGGTGGTAAAAGCTTGCTCCAATTCGTCTTATCTACAAGAGAACAGGGGGAAAAGCTGCTTTTCATCGGGCATAGCGCTGGTGCCGTAGCCTCAATCTTGGCAGCAAAGGAGCTTGAACGTCACGGCAATGACATCCTCGGCGTGATCCAAATTGGATCCCCGAAGTGCGCGATCCCGATAACTTTAAAGCACAAAGTGCTGTATGTTCATGCGACGAATCAGCAAAATCAAACGCGTGATCTGGTTCCACGTCTTGGCACCTGGGGAGGCTGGAGTCGGATACGCTTAGGTCTGCCCAAATGGAATCGCATGAAACATGCCCCTGTCCACCTACATATGCTCCCTATTATCGGCGGGCATGCGGATTATTTTCGAGACCATCCTCCGTACATATGGCAAGAGGCAACAAATTTACAAACAACCATGCACACCATTTGGACATGGCTACAAACATTAGAGAAGGATGTTGAACATGATTGAAATTTTAAAAGCAAGAATGGAACATAGCAAAGAAGATGGCTACCTCGGGCATGTCGAATTCAAAGTCGAAGGCCATGAACATCCGTATGAAATCACGCTTCAAAGCACCAAAGGCAAAAACGACTGGAGCTATGCCCTTCACTTTCTACTAGAATCCGGTAAGGAAGAGGATATCGAGGCGGTAGAGGAGCTTCTTGAGGAAGATGAGTGGTTCGATCTGCTTGTGAACGCGGCGCGGGAAGCATTAGCGAAGTAATAAATAGGAGAGCTAAACAAGAACCCGCGCCACTGCGTGGGTTTTTGTCGTGGATGAGGGTGCTAAACTAACGTGTAGATGAGTTCCACACGTCTTAATTTGCGGAAAGTTCAGGGAATTGTTGGAATTTAATGGCGAATTCTCCGTTTAATTGCGTATTATCAAATCAGGGGGGATTCCTTTGAAGAAGTCACTTTTGATTGTTTTCTTATTACTAATCGTTCTAGGTTGCGAAGAGCAAAGCATAACTGACGAAATCACGCAAGAGTCGCCAATGACAGTAGTAATGAAACAGGACCTTATCACTATTGAAAATCATTCCGATGGAATGGCGCGCCGCAACTTAGAATACATCTCCAATGATAAAGGGAAGATAGCTGTCGACCCAAATTATTTTAATACAAATGATATTAATCGCGGCGATGTCATTTACTATAAAACACCTGCAATTGATAAGAACAAATATCCAAATTTAAACCCGTCAGAGTATAATATTGCAAGGGTTATCGCTCTTCCTGGTGAAGAAATTGAAATAAAAAAAGGTCAAGTTTATGTTAACCATAAAAGGTTAGATACCTTCTATGGTAAAGCTCTCAGTTGGGGACTCGAAGAAGAAGATTATTTTAAGACAGTAAATAAGCCAGGTTCAGCTGAATGTAATGATTCATGCCAGAAAACCATGAAAGAATACTTTAACATGGAGATGGCAAAGGTTAATATTCCTGAGGGGCATGTCTTTGTTATGGGTGATACGTGGTGGAGAAGTATTGACAGTCAAATCTTTGGTGCCTTGCCTGTCGTTACTATTAAGGGAAGGGTAATGGGATATGCTGGTAGCGGAACAGAAGGTAAGTGATTGAAATAACGGACAGCGGTCCGAATTACCCCGAAAGTGGATAGCATTCAATGAAACAGCGACAGTCTAGGACCTTATTTTCACGTCCATGGCTGTCGCTGTTTCAATTTCCAGGGTCAGCCTGGCAGTATTTTTTTTACTGACACAAAGAATTACAAATTACAACTGACATTTTTCGATTTTTGTCATCTTGCCTTTTTTCTTAGCAATATAAGCGGACTCTTCCTGCACTTATTCTGTACCTTTTCTATGACCGAGTACCAACTCGTTCGCACGCATGATTCATTTTTCATCTACTCCACAATCACATCATAAAATGTACATACAAGTTAACCGAATGGTATAATACGCTCACAATCAATGCCCTGAGGTGAAGCATGAAAGATAAGCAATTACCTAAATATCAACAATTGAAACAGGAAATATTATCTTGGTTACATACAGGAAAGCTCAAACCCAATGATCAGATGCCCTCTGAAAATGAAATTGCTGAACAGTTTCTAATGAGCCGGCAGACGGTAAGGCAGACGTTTGGCGAACTGGAGAAGGAAGGCTGGCTCTACCGGATGCAAGGGAAAGGGACCTATGTCTCCACGCCACAAACTCAAAAATCTCGCGATGTACATACCATTGGCATCCTGACGACCTATATTTCTGATTATATTTTCCCGCATATTGTTAGGGGGGCAGAGGCCGCTTTACGAGCAAGAGGGTACAGACTTCTGCTTTCATCAACGGATAACGATAAAGCGAAAGAGCGAGAAAGCTTAGATATGATGATGAGTCAGCCACTGAGTGGACTTATTATTGAGCCGACGAAAAGCGCCGAGGGCAACCCGAATCTTAGCTGCTTTTTGTCGCTGGATTACCAGCATATTCCTTATCTCATGATTAACGAGCGATACCCAGAGATGAATTGTCCTTCTTTGATCGTGGATGATGAAGAGGGTGGATATATGGCTGCACAGCATTTGATCGAGCTTGGGCACAGGCGGTTGGCTGGTTTTTTCAAAACAGATGATTTACAAGGTGTGAACAGGCTTAAAGGCTTTATTCGTGCTCACCAGCACTATCAGATCCCTCTGTTGCCGGAATTTGTCATTCACTATACAACGGAGGAGAAACGGAAAAAGCCATTTGCTAGTGCGTTAGCTATGCTAGAGCATGGACCTTCACAGGAGCGACCAACGGCCTTCGTTTGCTATAATGATGAGCTTGCGATTCATCTCCTTGAAGCTATACGTACAATTGGCTTGAGGGTGCCACAGGACATCTCGCTAATCGGGTTCGATGACTCCATGCTTGCCACGGCTACAGAGGTGAAATTGACATCTCTTTCACATCCCAAAACGGAGCTCGGTAGCGATGCAGCGGGCATTTTGATTAATATGATTGAGAATAAGCGAGTTAGTGGTAGTGAAACTGGGAAAGTGTACAAGCCTGAATTAATCATCCGAGAGTCAACAATTCGCATTTAATAATCTGAAAAAATGAGGGTAGCCAACTTGTACGTACAAGTGCTATACTAAAATCAAGCAATTTAAGAAAAGTAAAGTCACATTTGTCTATATTCATGCAATTTACGTCCATTGACTTTTTTCGCGAACATGGGCTAAAGTGAAATCAATGTGTCCGTCCAATGATTGGACAGAGGACTAGCAGTCATTTAGGAGGAGAATGAAGAGGATGTCTACCAAAGCATATGAAGGAACGTACAACGGAGAACAAGCGATTTGGCTGCAAGCTGGGCGTTATGAAGCGGTTGTTTTGCCAGATGTTGGTGCAAATCTGATTGCTTTTCGTGATATAGAGAAGGAATATCGTTTCTTGCGCGAGCCTGCGCTGGAAGAGATGGAGTCGTTTAAAGAGCGTCCAATCGTGCATGGGATTCCCGTTTTATTCCCGCCGAATCGTTATGAGGATGGCAAATTTCCTTGGAATGGGAAAGTATTGCAATTCCCGGTTAATGAACCTAAAACAGGCAATCATCTGCACGGATTTGTACACAATATTCCATGGGCAGTCGAGAATTTTAGTGCCGATGGCAATGAAAGTCGCGTTACACTAGCACTACGTGTGCGTGAAGGACATTCTGTGCATGAATTCTTACCATTTGACTTCACGATTCGCTTGATCTACACCTTAAATGAACAAGGTTTGCACCAACAAATTTCCGTACATAATGAAGGCAATGAAGCAATGCCGTGCTTGTTGGCGTTCCATACGACAATCAATGCGCCATTTGCAGTCAACAGTCAGCCTTCTGATTATACGTTCCAAATGACAATCGGCGAGCGTTGGACGTTGAACGAGCGTATGCTGCCAACGGGCGAATATCAAGCACTATCCTCGGATGAAGAGAAGATGAAAGTAGGCGGATTGTCGCCATTCTTTGCAGACATGGATAATCATTATACAAGTGTTCCGCAAAATAGCCGCAACTTCATGGCATTGACAGATGCACGTGAAGGCATCAAACTAGTTTATGATGTGGGGACTTCCTATAAGCAATGGATGATCTGGAACAATGGCAAAACAGAAGGCTTCTTCTGTCCAGAGCCGCAGATGAATTTAGTCAATGCACCGAATGTTGATCTTCCTGCAGATCAAATCGGACTTGCTTCCCTAGAGCCAGGCGAAGTATGGGAAGAAACAGCTCGTTTATATGCGATTACGATCACGAAATAAGCGATAAGTAATAGGAACTACCCCCTTTGATGCATGGAGAGAATCCGATGGGATGATCGACTTGCGAGGAGGGGGTATTTTAATACTAGGAGGTGTACGGATGGGGAAATGGGATCACTTGGATCGCGAGCAGATCATTGCAAAGGTTGAGTCATTATCGCTTGAAAATGAAAGGCTGAAGGCGGAAATCGCGCGACTGCGCGGCGTAAAGCCTTCTGTGTCGGGATCAATGGAGAGCATGTCGACGAAGCTTAAAGAAGCCTTGCGCGAGTAATTGCGGTAGTGAAATACGAAGAAACGAGTCAGTTCGACAAAGTGGATGGGATTCGCTATAATAAAAACTGGCAAAAGGAGGGAACTAACATGAGTGAAACGAACGTGAATGAAACTTTACCACCAAAAACGTGTTCTATCGATCGACTAGTAACGAAAGAAGCAGAAGTAAGCAAAGTGCTTGCTGGCCAAAAAACGGCTTGTCGTCGTAATGGACGTTATGCGGATATTGGTGAAACGATGGACTTACAAGGTACAGCCTTTACGGTGACCAATGTGTATCAACAAGCACTAGGTGAACTTACACCTGAGCATGCAAAACAAGAAGGTCACGAAACCGTTGACGAGTATCGCGACAGTATTCTTGCTATGCATCCGGGAATGCCATGGCTGCCACAGATGAAAGTCTGGGTACACGAATTTCAAAAAGCAGAATAACACAAAGAACCGTGTGGATCCTTGGATTCACACGGTTTATTAAAATCAATGATAGAATGGATGGTCAATTTGTCTTGGTACATAGTCATGCTCTATATTCATATTTTTAGCGTCGTGTTAAGCATCGGCCCTTATTTCGTCCTGTTTCCTTTACTTGCCCTTATCCGTAGAGCCCCATTTGAGCAGCTATCAGATTACTTAGAGCCATTTCGGATTACAGTTCGACTAACGAAGCATGCAGGACATGTGTTGGTCGCCACAGGCATTATTCTGACCTGGATAACGGCATGGAGTTGGAAAACCTCGTGGATTGTCGCTACAGTCCTGATCATGGTAGCTTCGTTGTACTTCATCGCACGTGCATTCTCACCGCTTCTGAGACAGCTGAAAGCTCCCCACGAAGATCGCGACCTCATTGTAAACAAGCTTCGGAAAGCCTTGATCTTTTATGTAATCATAACGCTTGCGATGATGTGGTTCATGGTGTCTAAGCCGATGATTTGGTAAAACAGCGCGAGAAAAGTGCTCCCGTTCTAAGATGGGTTACGGTTTTCTCGCAAACATCACGACAAAATTATAGGACTTGTAGACACAGTCCACATCCTGGAAGCCAGAGTCGCGAAGCCAGCCAAGCTGCGTGTCCAAGGGAGCCATTTTATCCAGCTTCGTCCTCTCATAGGCCGCTTGCAGCGCTTCTTGAGATAGATCCGTTGCTTCAATCTTCGCAACCCAATCTGAGCGATATAAGCCATCTAGAAATAGTGTTTCGCCTAAGACTTGATCTGCATTTACGAATACGCCGCCTGGTTTCAAAAAATGAAAAATGCGGGCGTATAGCGCCTGTTTGGCCACATCCTCAAGATGATGAATCGAAAGGGAAGAGATGATGGCATCATATGGCTCAGCATTCTCGAATGACGAATAATCTCCAGCAAGGTACGTCACTTCAGCAGCTCCTGCATCCTGGAATCTTTCCTTAGCAATGTCGAGCATTCCCGTCGATAAGTCAATCAAAGTTAACCTCGCCTGCGGGTAAGTGCGAAGCATATAGGAGGAGAAAAGTCCGGTGCCTGCGCCTAAATCAAGAATTCGCGGAGCTTTATTGTCTAATTGGACTAAGGAAGCGGCCGTATTGTAAAAATCATCGAAGCAAGGAATCAGCTTTCTCCGCTGACTGTCATACTTTTGGGCAATTTCATCGAATTTCGTTAAAATCTGATGGTTGGCGTTGTCGTTCATTGGTCATCAGCTCCATTTCCAATCCTTGGCTTATTTGCTCTATATCCGTAGTGTAAAGGGCAGACTGGAAAAAATCCAAGATGTAAAAGGCATGAAATTATAGGTTAATCCTATTAATGGGTATTAAGTTATTGGTTATTTCGGCTGATTTTCATGGTTTAAGCTCGTGTCCGTCTCAATAATATGTTAATGACTTCTGAAAACACAAGTCCAATGGCAATTGCACCAGAGAGCAAAAAAGCTTTCGCAGCAAGCTGCACAGCCACATCATAGTGATTTTGAACGACATTTCGCATCGTGTCATAGGCTAGTCCACCAGGAACTAGCGGGATGATACCGGAGACACTGAAAACGATGACGGGTGTTTTATATATTTTCGCGAAAAACTGACTAATAATCGTGACAACAAAGGACGCAATGAGTGTGGCTAAAATGGGATCTAGATAAGCCTTTTGAAAAGAGAAATAGAGCATCCAACCGACCATACCCACAAAACCGCATTGCACTAGCGTTCTGCGAGGTACATTGAAAATGATGCCGAAAGCGGAAGTCGATATGAAGCTTGTTACTAGCTGCTCAAACATATCCATACTAGAACCCCTTTCCTGGATAAAATGTTAAGACAAAGGCGATGCCTGCGCCAATGGCAAAAGCGGTCAAAAATGCCTCTGCACCTTTCGAAACGCCAGATACGAAGTGACCTGCCATCAAATCGCGGACGGCATTCGTGATAAGCAGCCCGGGCACGAGCGGCATGACGGAGCCAATAATAATCGTATCCAGATTATGACCGAGCCCTGTTTTGACAGTTAAAAAAGCAATAAGTCCTATGATTAATGACGCAAGAAATTCGGCGAAAAATTTGATTGGAACTAAACGATGGAAATAAGTTAAGGAAATCGTACCTGCTCCACCCGCAAGAAATGCCGGGAAAAAGTCCGACCACGCACCTTGAAACATGATGAGAAAACAACCGCTTGCGATCGCTGCAGCTAACGCCTGCAACCAAGCGGGATATCTTCGTTTATCCGTATTGAGCGTTTCAAGCTCTTGATATGCTTCTGAAGGTGATAGCTCACCTTGGCTGATTCTGCGGGAAATGGCATTGACCACGGTTACTTTTCGTAAATCCGTTGATCGAGAAGAGATGCGAATCAGTCGCGTCGTCTGTTCAGGCCCGTCGATCGAGAAAATAATGCCAGTTGGCGTGACAAAGCTATGCGAATTAGGAACGCCGAAGGCCTCGGCAACATGGGTCATCGTATCTTCCACGCGATAGGTTTCGCCACCGTTTTCCAGCATGATTTTACCAGCGAGTAAACACACTTGAGCAATTTCATAATTCGTCGCTGCAGGCTGCTGCGTCATGATATCCGTATCCTTTCTCATTTGAATTAATTGACCTAAGTATAAATCATGTTGGAAGATATTGAAAATGAGCGAGGCATGGAATGGACAAATTTCTGTTTGGTTGTGCTATAATTCTTGGATAAAAATGCCTACAGATAAGTAAAAGGCAAGTGAAAAGGGAGGGTAAGGCTATGCCTCGGTATGTCGCGATGTTGCGCGGAATTAATGTTAGTGGCCAGAAAATTATTAAAATGGAGCGGCTTAGGCAGCTGTTCGAATCAATGGCGTTTACGAATGTGAGTACATATATCCAGAGCGGGAATGTGATCTTCGACAGTGAAGAGGTGGACTCGGCGGTCCTGCGTGATCGCATTGTGTATGAGTTGAAGGAACAGTTGATGTTTGATATCCCTGTCATTATTCGCACACCTGCTGAGTTGCAAGAGGTCGTGCAAGACACACCTTATCCGACTGTAAATGTGGATGAAAATGAACAACGCTATGTGACGTTCCTGTCACAGGTTCCGACAGAGGCTGCACTTGCTAAGTTGCAAGCTGCACAAAGTGAAGTGGACGAGTATCACGTTAGGGGAATAACGGTGTATCTGCTAATTCGCAAAAACTACGGTGATTCCAAGTTCAGCAACAACTTTATTGAGAAAAAGCTTTGCGTAGCTGCTACTACACGGAATTGGGAGACTGTGAACAGGTTGATTCAGTTGTCTATGGAGACGGTGTCTTAGTGCTGGTTTACTAGGTTGCTACTCATCCAACACCCATTAGTCCGGAATTATCGAATTAATCTCACTGTCCGCGTCATTCAATTGTAATTAGTCCTATTAAGCCAAACTAAATCGCCCCAAACAACCCTCATGCAAGGAAAATGGGTAAATAGTTCGGCAGAATCTGACTATTGGCCCTTTGTTTCGAAGAAACCTCGTTTTAATTCGGAGATATCGGACTAACACAGCTTCCCGGCGAAAAGCTAGAGTTATCAGCAGTGATGTAGTGATATAATCTGGGATTTTTTGCATATTCGGCAATCGAATGGGGGAGGCTTAGGAGATCAACCATTGGACACCTGAGCAAATGTTCAATTAAAGGTAGGCGATCTATGATGAACCTTCTGATGAAAAAGAAAGTGCGAATATGGCGTGCAGCCTTGCTGCTCGCGTTTTTCCTGCTTGCCAGCTTCGCTGCTCCAGCGAAGGCTCAGCACGGGATTGCCATCCCCGTGCTGAACTACCACAGCATCGGGGTGGACCCTGGGAACACGTACGTGCTCCACCCCGATACGTTCGCGCGCCAAATGGACTATTTGGCCGCGCATCACTACACCCCGTTGACGCTGGCTGAGTTCGCCAGCGTCATCCAAGAGAAGATGCCGTCACCGGCTCACCCCGTGCTGCTCACGTTCGATGACGGCTATGCCAATAACGCGGAGGTGGCGTTGCCGATCCTCCAAAAGCACGGCTTTCCGGCGACGCTGTACTTGTCGACGGGCCTTGTGGGCACGCCAGGGTACCTAACCTGGCCGCAAGTCAAGGAGCTGAGCGCAGCAGGATGGGATATTGCGTCACACACCGTGACGCATCCGCATCTGCCCGAGCTCAGCAAGAAGGCGCAGCGCGAGGAGATTCTCGCCGCGCGCGCCCGCATCGAGCAAGAGCTGGGGAAACCAGCGGATACGTTTGCTTATCCGTACGGCGATTACAATCGCACGACGTTGAAGATTTTACGTAAGGCTATCTTCCAGTATGCCTTTACCACGCACCCAGGCTGGGCTTCATCCGATCAGCCACCTCTGGAGTTGCATCGCATCGTGGTAGACAGCCAAAACCCGTTCGAAGATTGGGTACAACAATTGTCCGAGCCGACGCCACAGTAGGCGAGATTCATTTTAGACTTGTGATAGTTTACTATATGTGTCAATTTACCAAGCATTTCGGGTGGATTTAGGCAGACTCCGAGTTTAATAGTGGATTTACCCAGAATTTTGAGTATAATCGTATATAGAAATGATGACCACTCTCATTAAAATATGTCGTTTAAGGAGTCGTACAATGTCAAAAACACTTATTTTCGGACATAAAAATCCGGACACTGATTCAATCACATCCGCAATTGCTTATGCAGCACTGAAAACTAAATTAGGTCAAGAAGTAGAAGCAGTTCGTCTGGGTTCCGTTAACGGCGAAACGCAATTCGCGCTTGATACTTTTAAAGTAGCAGCTCCACGCGAAGTTCAAACCGTTGCTAACGAAGCAGCAAATGTCATCTTGGTTGACCACGTTGAGCGCCAACAAAGCGCTAGCGACATTGATCAAGTACGCGTAGTGGAAGTTATTGACCACCACCGTATTGCTAACTTCGAAACTAGCCACCCGCTTTACTACCGCGCGGAGCCAGTTGGTTGCACAGCAACGATTCTAAATAAATTGTACAAAGAAAACGGCGTTGCGATCGACAAAGACATCGCAGGTTTGATGCTTTCTGCCATCATTTCTGATTCCTTGCTATTCAAATCCCCAACTTGCACAGAGCAAGACGTTTCTGCTGCTCGTGAGCTAGCTTCTATCGCTGGTGTTGACGCTGAAGTTTATGGTCTAAACATGCTTAAAGCTGGTGCAGATCTTAGCGACAAAACAGTTGCACAATTGATTTCTTTAGATGCCAAAGAATTCCAAATGGGCAGCTACAAAGCAGAAATCGCACAAGTAAACGCGGTTGATGTAAACGATGTTCTTTCCCAACAAGCTGAAATCGAAACAGCACTTCAAGCAATTATCGCTGAGAAAAACCTAGACTTGTTCTTGTTCGTTGTAACGGACATTTTGAACAATGATTCCGTAGGACTTGCTCTTGGACGTAAAGCAGATGCAGTTGAGAAAGCTTACAACGTATCCCTAGTAGACAATAAAGCCGTTCTTAAAGGCGTTGTTTCCCGTAAATCACAAATCGTGCCTGTGCTTACAGACATTTTCAACAACCTGTAGGATACATAGCTTCGATGCATATACGAACACCGTTCATTAGATCATTTGATGAACGGTGTTTTTTGGTTATACGCGTAACTTTTGGTATGATAAAAGGATACTTTGAGAAAGAGGTGACGTTAACATGACAGATAACCTACAAGGCGTTCATTCCGATAAAGCGACGTTTGCGGGGGGATGCTTCTGGTGTATGGTGACGCCGTTCGAGTCACTACCAGGCATTATTTCCGTTGTTTCCGGTTATATAGGTGGGCACACAAGCAATCCGACGTATAAAGAAGTTTGCTCCGAGACGACGGGGCATGCGGAAGCTGTGCAAATTACATTTGACCCCGAATTGTACCCTTATGACAAATTGCTTGATACATTTTGGCGTCAAATTGATCCAACCGATGCTGGAGGACAATTCCATGATCGGGGATCGTCGTATCGCACGTCGATTTTTGCCCATAGCGATGAGCAGCTAGCCAAAGCCGAGGCTTCTAAACAAGCGTTGCAGGATAGCGGTCGATTTGATCGTCCAATCGTAACGGAAATCGTACGGATTGATGCCGAAGCCTTTTTCCCAGGGGAAGAGTATCATCAGGATTATCATCACAAAAATCCGCAACACTACAAAGCCTACCGCAAAGGCTCAGGACGCGACGCGTACATTTCACAATATTGGAACACAGCGAAGGATAAGGAAGAACGCAAGAAATCACTAACGCCAATCCAATATGCGGTTACACAAAATAATGCGACAGAGCGTCCCTTCGAGAATGAGTTCCATGATTCACATGAGAAAGGACTGTATGTTGATATTGTTTCAGGGGAGCCGTTATTTACCTCCTACGATAAATTTGACTCCGGCTGCGGCTGGCCGAGCTTCACAAAGCCGTTATTTGAAGGTCATGTGAAAGAAGTAACGGACACGAGTCATTTCATGATACGCACAGAAGTGCGAAGCACGGAGGCGGACTCGCATTTAGGTCACGTTTTTAATGATGGCCCTGGTCCGAATGGTCTTCGTTATTGCATTAATTCCGCTTCCTTACGCTTCATTCCTTTGGCGGATATGGAGTCGGCAGGCTACGGCGCTTATCTCCGATTCTTTGAAGGAAAGTAGTACCGTTCAGGTAAGTCCCGAGCTTTGACGCATACATTGAAATATGGCGCGTTGAATCGGGAGGGATATGCCATGGTCGTATCACCGGATCTACGAGATCTTAGCTTTGTCGTGCTGCAAGGTGTGAAGTTTTTTGAGTTGGTAGCTGAGCCGGTTGTGCAAGAAATTCTACCAGGCGTATTCTTAAAAGGGTGGGGATACAACGGCAGCATTCCGGGACCGACGATACGTGTATGTCCGGGGGATTGGGTGACCATTCGCGTCCACAATCGGCTGCCAGAGGCAACAAGCGTGCATTGGCATGGACTTGATGTGCCGAATCGTATGGACGGCGTGCCAGCCGTTGAGCCCTCACCATATATAGAACAAGGGCAATATTTTGATTATCATTTTCAAATTGTTAATCCACCAGGTACGCATATGTATCACACCCATGTTGACACGGCGTTTCAAGAGTTAATGGGCTTGGGCGGTGGCTTTATCATTGAAGATCCCTATGAATGCAGCGCCCAGCGCGACTATTTCATTATGCTGCAGGAGTTTCATTTAAAAGGCATGGAAAAAGGCGTGGTGAAGGCAGGGCACTATGAGCTTGATACGATGTCGGATGCCTTTAATTTTTTTACGATGAATGGTCGCTGCTTCCCACATACAACCCCGTTACCCGTTCGATTTGGTGAGGAAATGCGTATTCGGTTTGGAAATATCGGGATGAACGCGCACCCAATTCATTTGCACGGGCATCAGTTCTGGGTCGTAGCCGCAGATGGGAACGATATTCCTCACTTCAATCGGGAACTGCGCAATACGATACTTGTGCCTAGCGGTGTCACCATCGATATTGAATTTTCAGCTCAAAACCCCGGCATTTGGCCGCTTCATTGTCATATGCCGCACCACTCATCGAACAATATGACGAAGACTACCGGAGGCATGTTCACGACGGTTCAGTATGTCTAACGCACTCGTCCCTTTAGGGAAAGAGGCGTTTTTTTTCGCTCAAATACAGTTATTTTGAAACAGGTGAAATACAAGAGTAATAAAATGGATCATTTCTCGTACCACGGATTCAAATGTATCAGGACTTCGTCCACGTCGCTGTGGTGTTCCATAATCGATTTCTTGATCGCACGTGAGATGTCATGCCCTTGTTGAATCGTCAAATCGCCTGGGACGGAAATTCGCGCATCGACCAAAATATAATGTCCGTGCTCTCGCGCACGTACACGATCAATCCGTTTGACCTGAGGAACCGCTTCGATCAGCGCAGTGAATTGCGAAAGCATATGCTGATCGACGGTTTTTTCCATGAGGACATCGAAGGATTCTTTCGCCATTTCTATTCCAAGTTTCAGAACTAATATGGACACGATCACCCCAGCCGCTGCATCGCCATAGGCAAGCCAGTGAATGTCATAGGCTTTGCCGACAAAGGCCAATCCAATACCTACAACTGCTGCAAGTGAGGCGTACACATCGGCTATATGATCTTTCGCAGTCGCGATCAAGCTTTTACTGTTGGTACTGCGCCCGATCCGCATGGTGTATATATATAGGAGGTATTTCCATACAACCGAAACGGCAGAGGCGATTAAGGCGATGATACTTGGCACGCTAGGCTCGTGAAATAAAGCAGTCACGGCGTGATAACCGATATACAGGGCAGCAATCACCAGGATAAAAGCAACAAATCCCGAGCCAAGCACTTCGGCTTTGCCATGGCCATACGGATGATCTTCATCCGCTGGAAGCTTGGAGATCCGCATAGCACTTAGTGCGGCTACGGTCGCGATGATGTCTCCCGCGTTATGAACGCCGTCTGCTAGCAGGACTTCACTATGAAAAATGAGGCCGATAATAAGTTTGATAATCGTTAGTAAAATGTTACTGATGAGGGAGAGCCAAATGGCCCAAACCGATGACTTGTTGTTATTGTGCATGAATGATGACCTCCTGCAGAAGTGTTTCCCGAAGGAAAAAAAATCCCTCGACCTAAGGTCGGGGGATTGGGCTGTTTTTTTTGAATGAATCTAGTAAACTATCAATATAGGGCATTTTCAACACTTCACTTTACAGAAATATCCTTGTATAATACCACACATAATGAGAAATCACAAACCTCCAAATGTCTTGGAAAGGGAGTTGAGCGGCATGCGCGTACATGAATTTAAGATTTCAAAAGATTTAGAACGAAGTGATTTATCTGGTATTTCGGTGAAATCATCTCATTTTATTTCGGATATCACACTCGACTTTCAGTTTGATGATAAGCACCATAAGGTTGATGTGAAAAGTGTATTAGGTATGCTGTTAGTTCCTATCAAGGCAGGCACAACGCTGCGTTTGCTAACGAGAGGGAAGGACGAGGAAGAGGCTATGCACTTTATTTTTGAGTTATTTCAAATCTTTTGTTAACGGCTTGTACGTATGCGCTTCCAATGCACAAAATGGGACCATTTTACGACAAGATTGGATAGAGCGATGAGGCGATAAAAGGGATAGAATAGCAGATATAAACGGTGTGGGGACACGCTAGTAAAGGCTGTTGGAGGTCATTTATCGATGAGTAGCTATCGCGTAATTGTTGTGGGTTGTGGCGGTATGGCGAACGTGTGGGTTGAAAATATGAAGCAGAGACATGGGTGTGAGATTGTCGCGCTCGTTGATATTAAAGCAGAGTTCGCGCAAGCTATGGCTGATCGTCATGGGCTAACTTGTGGCGTGTATACGGATGTTGAAACGGCCATCCGTGATAATGGCGCCAATCTGGTTCTGGATATTACGATTCCAGCGAGTCACTTCCAAGTCGGAAGTACGGCGCTTCGCAATGGATGTGATGTGCTTGGGGAGAAACCGATGGCTGCTACCATGGACGAGGCACGGGAGCTAATTCAGATTGCTGAAGAAGCTGGGAAATCGTTAGCTGTTATGCAAAATCGTCGGTATGACGCGAATATCCGCGCCTTTCGAGAGTTGATCCAATCCGGCACGATTGGTCGAGTGGGGTATGTCGGTGCGGACTTCTTCCTGGGTCCGCATTTTGGTGGGTTCCGCGATGCGATGGAAAGCCCGCTTATTCTAGATATGGCGATCCATACGTTCGATCAGGCTCGTTTTATTACCGGGGCAGACCCCGTCTCGGTGTACTGCCAGGAATTTAACCCACCCGGCTCGTGGTATGCCGGGAATGCTTCTGCGATCTGCATCTATGAGATGTCAGACGGCTCTGTGTTCTGCTACCGCGGCTCTTGGTGCGCGGAAGGTGCGCCGACCTCCTGGGAGGCGGATTGGCGCGTGACGGGCCAGCATGGCACTGCTTTGTGGGACGGAGCGGGTGCGCCGTACGCGGAGGTTGTTGCTGCCGGCACTGATGACGACGGCAAGTTCCTTAAGGAGTTCACGCGCGTGGACGCGAACGTGAACTGGTCTGGTAGCAGCGGCCATGCCGGCTGCTTGGATGAGATGTTCGCGGCGCTGGCCGAAGGACGCCGCGCGGAGACCGATTGCCGCGACAATATCAAGAGCATGGCGATGGTATTGGGCGCGCTGGACAGCGCGAAGCTGGGCCAGAAGGTTGATCTGCGTTCGTATTGGAGCCAAGCAGAGTAAGCTGCGCGGCATGGAAAAAGCCTACAATTCACACGGAGTGCGTGATTGTAGGCTTTTCTGTGTGGGCAGCAGTTTCAGCTCACCTAATAAATGGAAAACATACAGGGACATACGGCTTCGGCTCCGAGTAGTATGTGGTTCGGATTCCATGATCCAGCCACTCTTAATGAATATCCTTCTTCTTAAACCTGCCACCCTTCACATCGTGGATATTCCCAATGGCAAGGAAGGCTTTGGGATCTAAGTCGTCAACGATGGATTTAAGCTTCGCTTCTTCCAGTCGTGTAATGACGCTGAAGATGACTTTTTTATCATCGCCTGTGAAGGCGCCTTCGCCCTTGAGGTACGTGACTCCCCGACCCAGTCGACTCGTGATCGAATCCCCGATTTTCTCATATTCATCGCTGATAATCCAAACGGATTTGGATTGATCAAGACCCTCGATCGTGATATCAATCATTTTGAAAGCGATAAAGTAAGCAATCAGAGAATACATCGCACGATCCCAGCCAAAGACAAAGCCTGCGCTGCCTAGAATGAATAAGTTGAAGAACATGACAATTTCGCCGACAGAGAAGGGCATTTTTTTACTAAATAAAATGGCTACAATCTCGGTTCCATCCAGTGAACCCCCTGATCGAATGACGAGTCCAACGCCAACCCCAAGGATAATCCCGCCGAAAACGGCAGCTAACAAAGGATCGATGGTGAGCGCTTGGACGGGATGAAGTAACGTGGTACCGATGGACATAAGGATGACCGAGAACGTGGTGGATATCGCAAAGGTTTTGCCAATTTGTTTATAACCGAGCAAGACGAACGGCAGATTGAGTACGACAAGAAATATACCGATTGGAAATCCGGATAAATGAGAAATGATGATGGAAATACCTACGATGCCACCATCGATAATATGATTGGGGATTAAGAAAATTTCCAACCCGATAGAAACGAGAATCGTACCAATAATCATAAAAAGAATTCTGCGTGCAAATTTGATTCTTGTTAATTTCCGATGCTGCATTTGCGCTTGCGCCTGTTCCGTACCTGTTAATGAATTAGCCATGAAAGTTTCCTCTTTTCCTCATCATTCATTTCGTTACTTATGAGTAAGAAGGAATGAGGCCCGCATAACGTGATGTGAATTTGAGGAAGGCAAGCAGAATAACTTTAAGCTTTTTCCAGATTAGGCTAGCAAGATACACGATGAAAACAACAAAGATTGTCATTTCATATTGCTTGTTAAACTGGTCATGCAGGTGAATCTTGTTTTCATAAACATGTATGATTTCCTTAGAAGGCGGCTGCTGTTGAATGGTCAAGACCTGAGTCGTATTGGCTGAAATGAGAACATCGGTATCGGCTGAAGCATGGTTGGAAATAGGGGGTGTTAATGGAAAGACGAATAGTCCGAGAATCAGCCAGACCATGATTGTCCAACAGCATCTACGTGTAAAAGGGTTCAGAGACATCCCCTCCAAACAATGTAAAATCCAAATTTGCTTGAATTGTAGCACTTCACTTCCCATGAGTCAACTTCGTATGAGGCATAGCCTGATGTCACGATTTCCTGTTGTGAAACAGGTCCATTTAGGCCAATTCTGCATATATTAGTAGGATGAACGCAAGCGTGGAGAGGTGATAATGTGCGTAATGTGATCGGAATTCTCCTAGATCGTAAAACATATCTCGGCATTCTTCGGAAGCAAACGGGATTTGAACATATCGACTTCTATAATAAAGCAGCTGTTGAGCTAGGGATGACTCCTTTTTACATGTGCTTAAAGCACGTGACCACGAAGTCTGCTCTTGGCTTGTTTTATGAAAATAATAAGTACACATTAATGCGGCTGCCGATCCCTAAGGTCATTCATAACCGTGCGATGACGCTTTCCCCATTTTCACAAAAGAAACTCGATACTCTGGCAAAGATTAGCCATGTTTTCAATGGTCAAAATAGGCATGATAAGCTTCTCATTCATCGATTGTTACGTGCGAGTACCGAAAGCTCTGCCTTTCTTCCTAAAGCCATGACTTACTCGCGTGATAATGTGGTAAAGGCGATGAGCCGCTATACGGCCTTCTTTGTTAAACCTACTAACAGCTCTGTTGGAAAAGGTGTGCTGAAGGTTTCTGCGTTACCAGAGCAAATATGGCAGGTGTGGTGGAGTAAGCAAAAGCCTAGGCAGCTTGATGAACAACAAGTCATTGATTTTATAGATGAGAAAGTCAGCGGTCAATCGTATTTGATTCAAAAAGCGATTCCTCTAGCGACGTTTGATGGTCGTCCTTATGACTTACGCGTATCTGTACAACGTGGAGACAAAGGACAATGGGTTGTGACTGGGATAGCTGGAAAGGTTGCTGCACAGGGGCGTCATGTCACGAATTTGGCAAGAGGCGGTGAAGCCATGATTTGTGAGACGTTGTTCCTTAGTAATGGCTTCGACCCTGTTCTGAAAAGGGAGCAGGTTGAAAAGGCGGCTTTGCAAATTGCAGAGAGCTTGAGTCAGCAAATTCCATCGATCTCCGATGTTGGGATGGATATCGGGATCGATGATCAAGGTGCGATTTGGTTAATCGAAGTGAATGGCAGGGATCAGCGTTATCAATATAAACATTTGAATTTGAACAAGACATTCTATCGCACATATGAAACACCGATGCTGTATGCGAAATATTTATTGAGCAAGTGAATCCAAAAAGACGCGGGTGTAAATTGCAAATAGGAAGCTGCGTCGAAAAGGTGGAGTTGGGATGTGAGTGAGCGAGTTCTCGTCATTAAAATGAATTTATTACCTTGGTATAACGAGCTTGATGATCAATTGGAAGTATATCACGTTACCTTTCCCGAAGCTGTTCGCGAGCGGATAATCACATTCGGTGAGTTTCGAATCATTTCCATTAACCGATATCAAACGCGTATAAGACGAATTTCTGAAAAAGCTTAATGCCATTCGTGCGTAGAAATTAGGTAAATGTGGCATAATTAGTATAGAAGCAATACCCGTAGAGGCAGGAAATACCTGCTTCTTTTTGTTTACTGAAAATGAATTTGGCTTTTTTGTTGCTTCATACCCCTATTAACAAGTAAAATAGAAGTGAAGCATTTTTCGAACGATGTAGGCTTTTACCCACAAGCAAATACAGGGTGTACAGGAAAAGGGGACATTTAATAGTGAACGTTCATTTAAATTTTACAAACAAGGGCAAAGTAGTAATCGAAAATTTCAATAATGAGGAGCTCATTGAAATTTTTAGTCGTTATATTAACACGCTAACGAAGAAGTATGCAGTTGATATTACGGTGCCTGCTGAAGCTAATCAGAATATCGTACAGGATGGTTCATTTAAAGTTGTTCTTTCTAATGTACAGTGTGATGTTGAGACTTTTTTCAAAGAGCTTGGAAGAGATATTAAAGTGCCCCTTAAGAAAAGAGCGGACGGTAAGTTGGAGAACGTGTTCAAAATTCAAGTGATCGAGTAAGTTACGGGGGCATGTATGCTTAGTTTAGACGAAAAGTTAGCAATTGCAGCATCCTTCCCTGAGCTTCAGCGTAAGGATGTTTCATTGGGACGAATCAATTTTCATTATGTAGAAAGTGATTATGAGAAGACAACTGTTCTTTATCATCTTCACCCGAATGGAAATGGATTTGTGTATGCCGAATACATCCCAGGTTGTACGGTAGATGCCAAAGGTTTAATTAATATTCGGGATTATAGTGAAGACGAGCTCCGCGCAATCATCGCGAAGTCGATTCAGTCTTTAACTCGCAGCGGTAGTCCTAAGGTAACAAAGTCGGTGGAGGACGTTCAAGTTCCCCAAGAAGAAATTTGGGAGGATGAGGACGGAAATACGTTGAGTGTTACTTTCGTGGAGGATTTGTGGTATATCTACGCGGGTGAAAATCTCGATTGCGCCTTTGAGACGTATGAAGAGGTTCAAGAGTATTTGGAAGAAGAAGGATTCGATAAGAAGTAATCCGGACGTGTGAGCCCTCCTTGGAGGGCTTTTTTGTGGTATACTGTATGGAAAATCGTTCAAGTACTACGAATGTTAGAGGGGAAACATAACGTCATGAAATTTAGACCTTGTATTGATTTACATAACGGAAAAGTGAAACAAATTGTCGGTGAAACCTTGGGTGGCGAGGGGCAGCCGGTTGTTGAGAATTTTGTGTCTTCGTATGACTCAACGTATTATGCGGAGATGTTTAAAAGAGATCGTTTAACCGGCGGGCATGTGATCATGCTTGGTGAGGGGAATAAGGAAGAAGCGATTCATGCGCTTCAAGCTTATCCAGGCGGTCTGCAAATCGGCGGCGGCATACAGGCGGAGAATGCGAGCTTTTATCTGGAGCAAGGGGCATCTCACGTGATCGTGACGTCTTATATTTTCCGCGATGGACAGTTGAATATGGACAATCTTGCACGTATCGTAGCGGCAATCGGTAAAGAGAAATTGGTCATTGATCTGAGCTGCAAAGAAAAAGATGGCAAGTGGTATGTGGCTACCAATCAATGGAAACAGTTAAGTGATGTGGAGTTAAATCAAGAGACGATTCAGTTTTTTGAGCAGTATTGCGATGAATTTCTGATACATGCGGTGGATGTAGAGGGGAAGCAGAGCGGCATTCAACAAAGTCTCGTAAGCTCCTTGGCCGAGTGGGTCACCATACCAACAACGTATGCTGGCGGCGCAAGATCGTTTGAGGATTTGGCGTTGTTTAGAGAGCTTTCTCAAGGGAAACTAGATATTACGATTGGCAGTGCACTTGATATTTTTGGTGGGAAGCTCTCATATGATGAGGTTGTCCAGCAGTTAAGCATCGCGTTGTAACCGTAGTTTTGTCTGCAAAAAGGATGTGTGCGATGGCACTTTGGCACAAGCTTTATCTCTGGGGGATCGGTATAATCCTCCTGTTAATCATGTTGGGTGAGCTAGTCTGGCTGCCAGATCCGTTAAGATGGGGGACACGCTTGTATTGGATAGATCTCATCGATCTGTTAATTTTTGCGATAGCTCTAGTTCCATTGCTGTGGATGATAGCTGCTCTCCTGCACCTCGTTCAGTCGCAAACGCTGAGGTTGAAGGTGTTTCGTGGCCTTATCAGTTTCGTATGTTTATTGAGTGTTGTTATCGTGGTTTCCATGCCCAAAAAGCTGGAGTTCTCTGCTTCCGCAATGATTCTTAGTCTGCTTCTGATCTCCGTAGATATGGTCTTGCACGAACGGAAGAAACGAAAGATGCCACGCCAAAGTCTGATTGTATTTGGTGTGACACTTGGTCTCTTATTGTTGATGCTGTGGCCGACCAAGTACTTAGTGACCTATCCGGGCATAACGCTCAATATGAATCGGTATGCGCAAGCGCAAGGCGGATCATCCCATGGTGATATATCGGGTGTTCTTATTTTCGAACGGCCGGCGTTTCCGGTGGATTGGTTGTATGCGAAGCTTTTTAAAGACTACACGTTTGAGAAGATTGAAACACTTGGTATGTCGATAGGCGAGTACAATCAAGAAGTGCGTACAATGAAGGCGGATGCGAACGCCGCGGGTAGTGCGATTGCCTTCCATAAAGTGGGTTTGGGCAAAGGGGTCATCTCGGAAGGTGTTCGGATTACGGCTGTTTTGCAAAATACAAAAGCATCAGAGGTGCTGCAGCCAAGCGATGTCATTACGGCATTGAACGGACATCCAGTTACGATGATTCAAGAGCTTAGCGAGCGGATGCATGGAGTAAAACCAGGCGAATCCATCAAACTGTCCGTGATTCGTAATCAGGCGAAGGTCGAGTTGACGGTTGCTACACGTGCAAGTACGGACGATCCAACACGTGCATCCATCGGAATCATGATTGCGAATGAGCTCAGATACGATATCCCAGATCTTGTGACGTATCATAATTACTTATTGCACGAGGGTGGACCGTCCCATGGGGCCATGCTTGCGTTAACGCTAATTGACCAGCTGACACCCTGTGGTGTAACGTATGGGCATCACGTTGCAGGGACGGGGACGATCGAACCCGATGGCTCCGTAGGTCCGGTCGGTGGGCTCGTTCAGAAAGCCTATACGGTGAGCCGTACGAATGCGGATGTGTTTTTTGTTCCTGCTCAGAATGAAGCAGATGCGAGAAAAGGAGCAGGTGATCTCCTTATCGTGCCTGTTCGCACGTTAGACGATATATTGAATTGGTTGAAGGCTAATGCGAAGGCAGGAACATCAGCTTGCGCATCATAAGCTTCCAAAGTTAGTCTCGGGCAGCTTCGTATAGCTTGCGTGCGATGAGCTTGGGCTCGTATTGCGGAGTCGTCATATGATCGCCATGGACTTGCAGGAAGCGGAATATGCCGAGTCGGCTAGACATATGCGGATGCCAACCATAGTTGGGATCGCCAAATGGAATGAGATTGTCTTCCATGAGGTATACGTAGCTTTTGGGAATAGGAAGGCTATAAAATTTCTTCAGATCTAATTTCTCGAATAAGGGGCCAGCTGGCTCAGGTGATGCCTTACTATACATGCGTTTTGCTTGCTCCAGTGTAGCCAAATTCATAAATGTTTCTCTAAACAGTTCAAAAGGCAGCATGAGCGTGTTGTTCTTAGAGCTCGCGACGAGCTGCTTAAATTGTTCAATGATGTGTGGAGGGAACTCATCGGCGGGCATACCGCCGTCCTTGAGGACGAAGGCATTCAGAAATACCAGTCGCTTCAAGCGATCGGGAACAAGTTCAGCTACTTTTTGGATCAAAGTACCTCCAAAGCTATGTGCGACAAGGATTACGTTATGCAGCTTATGTGAGATGATGAAATCCGCAATCGATTTGGACATCATCGCATGTGTCGCATTTTTATTGGGGTCAGCGCCATGTCCTGGATACTCTGGGACGTAGACGGTATGACCTTTTTTGCTTAACTCAGAAGCAATGCCTGCCCAGAAGCTGGTATCCGCCCATGAGCCATGGACGAGAACGAATGTTAACGGCTGCTCTTTTGCACGGTAGGATGAGTCATCCTCTTGGATCCAAGGGGTTGGCATATAAGGCCAATGTGTAGGAGCATACGGTAGTTGATATGGATTAGGCCATGATGTGTCGGGATTGGAGTAATTCTCATTCAGGTATGTCATTGTGGTCTTCCTCTCGCGTAGTGATGTATTACTATATGCCCAGATGACGTAAGTGCGAAAAAAAATGACATGCAAGGAAAGAGGGCCACGAATGACGCAATTAGAGCAGAATATGTACCGATTTAGTGAAGCACCCATATGGGAGCTGCAACGTGCTTATTATGAGGAAGTGGGGATTACAGCTTGGCAAAGTGGAGATGTTCCACAATATATAACCAGTAATCGGGTAATGGCCATTTCGTATGCGGAAATGCTGTTCAGCTTTCTACAGGATCGTGCGAGATTGGGGCAATTGAAGGAACGTGTGATCATCCTCGAGCTTGGAGCGGGTTCGGGTCAATTTGCTTTTTATGTGCTTCAAGAGTTAACGAAGCTTACACAAACGGCAGGAATTCCATTGCCGCCATTTAAATATGTGATGAGTGATTTGGCTGAGAAAAATATCGCCTTCTGGCGGCAGCACGCCAGTTTAGCACCTTTTGTGGAGCAAGGGGTTCTTGACTTTGCTAAATTTGACGCAGTTCATGATAAGGACATTCATTTAAAGCATGCTGGGGAACGCATTGAATCAGGTGATCTGGTGCAACCGCTTGTGATATTGGCGAATTACTTTTTCGATAGCCTGCCGCAGGAATTAATTTATGTTGAAGATCAACAGGTGTATGATTGTCGGATTTCGCTGCAATTTCCAGAGGGGGCGTCCTCGCTGAGTGCTTCCCAGCAGTTGAAAGAGGTTGTAGGGAGTTATCATTACCAACGTGAGCAAGCGTATGAAGACGATTCCTATCCTTATCGTAAGTTAATCGATGTATATCGGCAGCACCTATCGGATTCACATATCCTAATCCCTGAAGTAAGCTTGCGATGTTTAGACCGGTTGAAAGCACTGTCTCAAGGTGAATTTCTGTTGATTACCGCTGATAAAGGGGATCATCGCTTAGAATGCTGGGAGTATAACGAACCCCCGAAGCTTATTCATCACGGCAGCATTTCATTAACTGCGAATTATCATGCGTTAAGCTACGTGTGCGAAGCGCAGGGTGCCCTGCCATTGTTCACGAAGCATCCCTATATCTATATAAACATTGGATGTATTCTCAATTTTTCCGAACCCGTCCAATATGGACTTACTCGACTAGCCTATGAGAGGTTTGTTGAGCGATTTGGTCCCGATGATTTTTTTAATTTAAAAGAAGCCTTCGATACACAAGTGGAGCATAAAACAATGCCTCAGCTTCTGGCTTTATGGCGGTTAAGCGGCTATGATACGCAATTTCTACTACCATGTACCAAACGCCTTATTGCGTTGATTCCAGATAGTGCTGACCATGAATGGATTGCGCTTCAGCAAGGAATTGAGCGAATGTGGGCACATTATTATCCAATGGATGGCAATACGGATGTTGCGTTAGCTTGTGCGATTCTGTTATATCAAATGGATATGTATCAGGAGGCTATTCCTTATTTTGAACGAACACAGCCTAAGCTTGAGAATGATGCGACTGTTCTCTATGAGATGGCGGTGTGCTACTACGAGTTGGGGCAGGATGATGCTGCGAAGCAGTATATTGATCGAACGATTTCGCAATCACCTGAGCATGAAGAGGCCATTGCTTTGCGGGAATTACTAATTTCTCTTGGATAATAAATGGCAGGTGGCTGCAACATTCTCTCTGATCCCAGCGTTAGGAAGGTAACCAAATCAAATGGTACATGATGCCATCCACGTAACGAGAGGAGTACACGTATGAAAAAAATAGCAGCTTTCAGCTTATCCATCCTGTTGTGCAGTAGTTTGACCTTCGGTTCGGCCTACGCGTTCACAGATCTAGAGGAGGGACAAGCAACAGCCATTCTAGCGTTAAAAGACCGAGGTATCGTGAGTGGCTTTGATAACGAGCATTTTGTGCCGAAGGGTAAAATCAGTTATGCGCAAAGTGTCCAAATGATCGTCAAAGGTCTGAACCTGAATATGGACAATTTGCGTTTCATCAAGCAACCTCTAGCATCGGATAGCTATTCGAACATCCCCAATGATGCCTGGTATGCCGAAGCGTTCATCATTGCCCATTACAGCAATCTGGATATTCCGAAAGATGTGAATCCGAATGCGACGATCACCCGTGAACAATTCGGTCATTTACTCGTAAAAGCACTGGAGACCAAAGGTCAATTTCCATTAGTGAAAATGTATATCCCTATCAAAGATGAAGATCAGCTTACCGTGGATTATCAAGGTACGATTCAAAGATTGCTGCTTTACAAAATCACCGCTCTGGATGGGAACGGCAAATTCAATCCCAAAAGTGAGCTAACAAGAGGAGAAGCCGCGAACTGGTTGTACAACGCCATTCGTGTGCTAGAGGCGCATGTGCAGAAACCACCACAAGTAGAAGAAGTCACGGTATCGATTGAAAAAGTGAACGCTGATGTGAACAAAGTTACACTCTCCAGAGGCATCAAGCCAAATCCTGGATATGGCATTACCATTGATCGCATCGAGTTCCAGTCGGGTGGTCAAGCGATCGTGAAGTACTCCTTAAAGGAGCCGCAGCCGGATATGATGTATGCACAAGTCATGACTGAGGCGAAGGCTGTGACTTATGTGTCTTCGAATTATGAGGTTAGGGCTGAAGTGAGTGAGTAGAATTATTTTAAAGAAATGCTAGCATCCGTTGAGATGGCCGATGAAGGAGTTTGGTTTATCGGGTAGCTTTGAGGCAAGAATAAAAGACGACCTAATTACCCAGTTTTTTGGGTGTAGGTCGTCTTTTTGCCTTTTGCAAATCATGCAAAATACGCAATGGTGGAAATCCATTATATGGTACAACCAAGACCCTACCCAGCCAGAAGATAATTTTTTGTGCCTTTTCCCCCCTCTATTCGAACTGTTCAGGCTCGTACTCTCTCACATAGTATAAAGCATCCTTTAACAGACGGGTGGTGAGAGATATGAAAACAATCAACTATTACACGTTAGCTTTAGGTTTATTAGGTGCAGCTAAATTAATTTTGGACGCATTTGGTATGGACTTGATTACAGATGACACAGCAAATGCCATTGCCAATGGCGTAGCTGCGTTACTATCTGTCATTGGTGTCTATACGAACCATCAAAAAGAGGAATAATTATGAACACGCTGCACGCCATTGACACCGATATTTGCCTAGTTGAATAACGTATTGGACTGAAGTGATTTCCATAACGGAGGCGTCAATCGTGGGATACTATGTTCAAGTCGAAAATGGTGTGAAATTGTTTATTGAAGATGTAAATCCAAAAGGGACGAAGACCATCCTGTTTATACATGGGTGGCCTTTGTCGCATACACAATTTGAGTATCAGTTCAACGTGCTCCCTGGAATGGGATATCGCTGTATTGGGATGGACTGGCGGGGATTCGGACAATCGGATAAACCGATGGATGGTTATACGTTCGATCGGCTGGCGGATGATTTGCATGCTGTGATTCTAGCGTTAAAGCTGGAAGGGATAACGCTGGCAGGTCACTCGACAGGCGGCGCGATCGCTATCCGATATATGACCAGACATCAGGGCCAAGGCGTATCAAAGCTTGTGCTGATCGATGCAGCTGCTCCCACGGGGTTTACCAACGAAACCGCGGCAGCATTGTTGAAACAAAATGCCAACGATCGCGCGAATATGCTGCAAGGTGTAACGGATATGTTCTTCTTTCAGTATATTACGGAGCGATTCTCGGATTGGTTTTTTCAAATGGGTTTAGAAGCAGCTAGCTGGTCAACCGCAGCAGTTATTCGATTGCTGCGAGATGAGAATGTGGCTGCCGATCTAGGACGAATCGAGGTGCCGACCTTGATTGTACATGGTATTCATGACAAAGTGATTCCGTATCAGCAAGCGGTTGACATGAATAAACGGATTCCTAACTCTCAGCTAGTACCGTTTCATTACAGTGGGCACGGCGGTTTCTGGGAGGAAAGAGATCGGTTTAACTATGTCCTTACCCAGTTTATTGGTTAATTGATACGTGAGAGCAAGATGAGGTTTAGACGATGAGCTTCCCAATGAGGGAGGCTTATTTACGTGATAGTGGGGGTTGATCCCATCATATATAGACTATTAAAAGACTTGTCTCTTATGCGGATGTTCATTATGATGGGTGAGAAGGGTTTCTCGATCAAGGGGTTCACATTTTAAATTATAATATCATTCAATCAATCTTGGAGGCTGTTCTACTTATGAATCAATCTACATTACGAATTGGTATTATTGGCATCGATTCCTCGCATGCACCTACATTTTCACAAATGTTAAACGACAAGGATCATCCTTTTCATGTTGCAGGTGGCCAGGTAACCATTGCTTATCCTGGTGGTTCGCCAGATTTTGAGATGAGCTATTCCCGCATTGAAGGGTTTACAGCGCAGCTTCGCGATAGAGGTGTGCAAATCGTCGACTCACCAGAGGAAGTTGCAGCAAATTGTGATGGTATTCTGATGACGTCTGTTGATGGTCGCATTCATCTTGACCAGTTTCATCGTGTAGCAGCGTACCGTCGGCCCATTTTTATTGATAAACCTATGACAGTTTCTTCTTCAGAAGCACGTGATATCTTCTCAATCGCACACACGCAAAATATCTCCATCATGAGTTGTTCTTCGTTAAGATACGCAGAGGAATTGACGATTGCCTTAGAAGAATCCGATACTAGCAAGATTATTGGAATGGATTGTTACGGTCCAATGGCCTTACAACCGACACAACCAGGGCTTTTCTGGTATGGTGTGCATACGGTGGAGATGCTTTTTCGCTCGCTTGGTAAGGGCTGTCTTAAAGTGACTGCAGCAACGACGGAAGATCATGATGTTATTACGGGTGTATGGGAAAATGGGGTCATGGGCACAATTCGAGGGAATCGCAAAGGCAACAATCAATTTGGTGCGCTGCTGCATCATGAATCACACACGCAGTTTATCGATGTAAATAGACATCCTAAACCGTATTATGCTAGTCTTTTGGAAAAGATTATGACGATGTTTGTGACGGGATCACCTGATATTGATCAAGATGAGACGCTGCAAATTATTCGATTTATGGAAGCGGCCAATGAAAGCCGAGAAACGGGTCTAACCGTATACTTATAGCCTAATACATAGGTGCTAAGGGAGAGAAATGCAATGATGGAGAGAGCCGATTTAAAGGTAGCAGTCCTTGGTGCGGGGGCCATTGCTGGTCATCATTTTGATGCGATTAGAAGTACCGAGGGATTTGTAGCTTGTGCTGTTGCGGATATTCAAATCGAGAAAGCAGTAGCCATTGCTGAAACTTATGGTATTCGGGCCTACAGTGATTATCAAGAGCTCATTCGACAAGAACGACCGGATATCGTGGTCATAGCATTGCCACATTTTTTACATAGAGAAACAGCTATTTTCGCTGCTGAGCACGGTTGTCACCTCATGCTAGAGAAGCCGATGGCCTTGTCCGTTGCTGAATGTGATGACATAATTGAAGTCGTAAATAAAGCGGATATTCGCATCCTAATCGGGCATACACAGCATTATATGGCGGAGAATATTCATGCGAAGCGAATCCTTGAAAGTGGAGAACTAGGTGAGATTGTCATGATTAATGATGTCAGGCATCTGAATTATTTTCAAGACTCGAGGCCTCAGTGGTTTCTGGAAAAGGAAAAATCAGGCGGGGGTATTCTTGCCAATCTGGGCACGCATTCGATCGATAAAATTCAGTGGCTGATGGAGAGTTCAGTTCGTAAAGTGAGCGCCTCGGTAAGTCACCATGGAAAAAGAGGAAATGTCGAAGGAAGCGGCATGATCTATTTGGAGTTAGCCTCAGGGTTACCTGCAACGATTGCACAGTCTGGCTATCCTGGGGCCACTCGGAATGAGACGGAGATCATTGGAACGGCAGGGATGCTGAAGCTTGTAACCGGTGATAGCTTATGGATCAGTCGTGGCGGTGCTTATGAAAAGGTGGATGTGCCATCCATGGATACCCCTTTCGAATTGCAGTATAAGGATCTGTTGATCGCGATTGAGGCAAAAAGTGAAACGAGTTGTCCGCCGCTGTATGCGCGAAGTGTGATTGCTGCGCTAGAGGCTGTATACCGATCTGCGGAGACGGGCGTGGAACAATTTCTATAGGTGAAATGGGAAATAGCTGGAAAATTTCGAAAATCTCGAAATTTCCAGCTATTTTTTGTCGCATTTATGTAGCCGAGCTGCCACGAGCAAGCTCTTTACGTACAATTGGCGCCACTTTTGTGCCCAACAGTTCAATAGCATGAAGCATCTCACGATGCGGCATCGTACCGACGTTGAGATGGAGGAAGAAGCGTGTAACGCCTAGGTTTTTGCGTAAAAGCAGGATTTTCTCGGCGACATACTCCGGATCACCTACATAGAGTGCGCCGCGAAGACTGCGAGCAGCGTCGAAGGTAGCACGATTGTAGGCTTGCCCCCAACCGCGTTCGCGTCCGATGACGTTCATTTGCGCAGCGGTCGGCGCGTAAAATAACTCAGCAGCCCTCTCACTCGTGTCGCTCACAAAGCCATGAGAATGTGTGGCAATCTGCAACGTATCAGGATTGTGACCGGATTGTCGGGCGGCTTCTTTATACAGCGCCACTAAGGGTGCAAAGCTTTCTGGCATTCCGCCAATGATGGCGAAAGCAATTGGGAGTCCTAGAATACCTGCGCGGATCGCTGATTCTTGATTTCCACCGCTCGCAATCCAGACAGGAAGCGGGCTCTGAACGGAACGAGGGTACACACCGAGATTTGGGATATCCGGACGGTGAGTGCCTTGCCAAGTGACCTTCTCAGATTCACGTATTTTCAGCAATAATGCTAATTTTTCTTCAAATAACTCATTGTAGTCGTCAAGGCTGTATCCGAATAACGGGAAGGATTCGATGAACGAGCCACGACCTGCCATGATTTCGGCACGGCCATTCGAGATGCCATCGAGTGTGGAGAACGATTGATACACACGGACTGGATCATCCGATGAAAGCACGGTAACGGCACTGGTGAGTCGAATATTCTTAGTTACTGTAGCGGCTGCTGCTAAGACGATAGCAGGAGCGGTACCTGCATAATCAGCGCGATGATGCTCGCCAATCCCATATACGTCCAAGCCGACTTGATCGGCTAGCACAATCTCCTCAACGGCATTGCGAATCCGTTCAGCGTGGCTCATGATTTGACCCGTCTTGGGATCGGGTGTCGTTTCCAAAAAAGTACTTATTCCTATTTCCATGGTTGCTGCCTGTTCAGACATGCTCGTTCGCCTCCAACTAGAGTAATAGATATATTGTCTCATGGGAGGAACGCGGGGACAAGTTTTATAGGTGTGAAGGTTATTTCAACACCCTATATTGGCCATCTCAGTCCTTTAAAACAGCCAAATTAAGCTCGTTAAGGACTTGTACCGGGAAAACTTGAAGTACCAGCAAATCCGCTGAACAAAGATCACATTTCTTTTGCCATTGTGAAAATCGGGGACGCTGAGCTTCAAACTGCGTTAGTCCGATATATCCGAACTAAAACGAGGATTCCTTACTAAAAAGACCAATAGTCAGATTCTGCCGAACTAATTACCCAATATCCTTGCGTGAGGGTCGTTTGCGTCGAGTTAGTTGGGCTTTTTAGGACTATTTAAGAATTAATGACGCGATCAATGAGATTAGTTCGACAATTTCGGACTAAACCGACTATCTCGAAGATGAAAACGGCCTGCAGCTGCAGGTATATTTTGACACACATGGAAATATAAAATGACGAACATGAAAGGTTGTGATTTGCGATGATCGAATGTCCTTGGTGTCATGAACACGTACAGCTGGTTGACGAGATATGTCCTGCGTGTAAGCAGGAAGTTTTCATGAACCATTTGGATCATAAGTGGGATGAAAGTGATGTCGAGGAGTTATCCGAGCTTGAGGAGATCGCAGATCTGACTTTGGAAGAGCAAATCTCGCATCAATTCAAGTGCAGCAAATGTAAGCATGAAGAGTGTCGCATTAAGGAAGTAGCCATGACAGGGACTGGCTTAAGTAAGATGTTTGATATTCAGCATCATCATTTCTTATTTGTCTCGTGTGAGAATTGTGGTTTTGTTGAAATGTATGATCCGAATGTGTTACATAGTAAGAGTAAAGGTTCCTTGGGAACCATTTTGGATATTTTATTTGGAGGATGAAACGGAATGACGGTTATAGGACTTATACGACATGGCGTAACAGATTGGAACACAGAAAGACGTATACAAGGTCATACGAATATACCTCTAAATGCAGCTGGGCGGAAACAAGCGGAGCTGCTTGCGCACCGCATGGTGGATGAAGAGTGGGATGTCATCTATGCGAGTGATTTGGGGCGAGCGCAGGAAACGGCAGCCTATATCGGTCAAGTGAAACAGCTTGAGGTGCAAACCGATCCTCGACTAAGAGAAATGTACTGTGGAGAGATTGAAGGAACAACGCAAGAAGAACGTGTGGCAAAATGGGGGGAAGATTGGTCCCAATTGGATTTGGGCAGGGAAACGTACCAAGCTATTGCTGCGCGTGGCGTTAGTTTCATTCAGGAAGTGATCGCAAAACATCCGAATCAAAAGGTTCTAATCGTAAGTCATGGTGGCTTACTAAGCTTAACTTTAAAGGATTTAATCACGCATGAAGATATCGAAGAACATTTGCATAATACGTCTGTTACAAAATTACGACACATGGACAATCGTTGGGAATGCCTGCTCTACAATTGTATTGCGCATTTAGATGGGTTCGAATAAGGAATTGCTTATAGGAGGTTGTCCATAAGTAGGAAGCTCTACTATGTGCGGTTAGAATTGGAAAGAAGGTACGCTATGCTAATCTACCAAACAGAAGCACTAACTGTACGAGAACTCAAACTTAGTGACAAGGACCTGTTAGTTAAATGGTTGAATGATCCCTTGGTATTAACCTACTATGAAGGCCGTGATCGTCCACATGACGGGGATATGGTGGATGCGCATTTTTATCAAGAAGATTCGGAGACCCGATGCATCATCGAATTTCATAATCAGCCGATTGGCTACATTCAATTCTATGAGCTGGGTGAAGAGGAGCGCCTCGAATATGGCTATTCTGACCCTGGTGAGAAGATCTATGGAACCGATCAGTTCATAGGTGAAACGGCCTATTGGGATAAGGGGATCGGAAAGCTGCTTGTGACGTCGATGCTTAATTATTTAATGGATGTCGCTAAGGCAGATCGCGTTGTGATGGATCCGCAGCAATGGAATGTTCGAGCGATCAGCTGCTATAAACGTTGTGGCTTTGTGAAAGTGAAGGAACTGATTGCTCATGAGATGCACGAGGGGCAACTTAGAGATTGTTGGTTGATCGAGTACTCGCGAATTACCAAGATTAGAGATGAAGAAAGAAAATATCATGAAGCTTGTTATGAGAATTATAAGTTGTTTGAAGAAGGTTCATGGTTATCAAAGCCTGTGAAAACGGTGATGGACCAATTAAAAGAAATTATCATTTGATATCGAGCGTAATGGTAGGCAGATTCAATTGAAGACAGATTGTCTCACTTATGTTGTTAAGAAAATGGGGAAATATTGAAGGTATGTATGTGGTAGGTTTCTGCGGTTACACTACACAGGGGAATGGGGGACTAGATACGTACATATTTTTTTTATGCAGTAATGTCACAAAACTTCAACCTCATTTGTCTTATATGCGTAAAACAAAAAAGAGTTATGTGGAGGAGATTTCAAATGGAAGTTAGAATTCAGCACGGTAAGGTTAACCCTGAGGCATACCAAACGATGATGAAGTTAGAAGGATTCATTAAGGAAAGCGGGTTAGATGCAACCCTTTATGAGTTTATTAAGATAAGAGCGTCCCAGATCAATGGCTGTGCTTTTTGTTTGGATATGCATACGAGTGCGCTGCGCAAGATGGGCGAGACCGAGCAACGTATCTACTTGCTTAGCGCATGGCGTGATGCACCCTTGTATACAGACAAGGAACGTGCGGTGTTAGAATTAACAGAAGCCGTAACTACGATTTCCGCGGCCGGTGTTCCACAAGAATTGTTTGATCGTGTACGAAAGCAATTCGACGAGCGCGAGTTTGTCACTGTGATTATGGCGATCAATACCATTAATTCTTGGAACCGTATCGCGATCTCGACAGGCATGTTCCCAGGTTGTATGTAACGATTTTTGTCATCATAATTTGTTAAAAAAGGAGCTCTTTCACCGAAGTGAAAGGCTCCTTTTTGCATGCAACCTTCCGCTTATAGTGGAGGCTTCTTTCCTTCATTTTCAATCAAATGGTCATGTTCCCCATCTTCCATGATATTACGGGTTGAGTTACGAAACTCACGTAGCGTATCCCCGAAGGCGCGGCCAAGCTGCGGAAGCTTGGAAGGTCCGAAAACGATTAAAGCAATGGCCAGAATTAAGATTAATCCTGAAACCCCGATATTGTTAAACATACAAATCATCCTCATTTCATTTTATATCTCTTATTTTCATTCTTCAATTAAGTTTAACTTCGCAACACGTTGCATAGCTCGCCATTGCCAGCCGGCAACCAACACGCTGATTTCAAACAAAAGAATTAACGGAACGGTAACCGATAAGTGTGAAATCATATCCGGTGGTGAAATGCAGGAGCCTGTGATCGCGAGCGCGACATACGCATATTTTCTGGACATTTTCAGAAGCTGAGGGGTTAATAACCCAATTTTCGTTAAAAACAGAAGAACCACAGGCAGCTCAAACGCGATGGCCATCGGAATGACAATTTGAAACAGGAAAGCAAAATAGCGATCTATGCCATAGGTTTCTACGGCGCCAATCGATTGATTCATCTTGATCATGAAGCGCATCATCATCGGGAACACGATCCAATAGCTGAACGAAACACCGATGATAAATAGTGCAAACGCGACAGGGATGTAAGGAAGCGCGTTCCTGGCTTCACTTTCAGTAAGTCCTGGCTTCACGAAAGCCCAGGCTTGGTAGAGAATGACGGGCACTGTAAATAAGCCAGCGAACAGAAACGCACATTTCATATAAATCATCAGCCCATCTGTAAACGAGAACACATTCCACTTGATTTCGCCGATCAATGGCTGTGATTTCAAGTACAACAGGATATCTGACGAGAGGTACAAGCCGATACACAGCGTGACGATGAACCAGGCAAATACGATGAGCAATCGCTTGCGAACCTCGGTTAAATGTAAGATCCAATCTTCCTGTTCCATTAAACGACACTTCCGCCTTGTTTCAAATATTTCGCAATGCCTTCGACAGCCCGATAGGCCAAAGCCCCAACGGTTCCCGTTGGATTGTAACCACTGTTATGTGCAAACGCTGATGCACCTACCACGAATACATTTTCCGCATCCCACATTTGCAGATACGAGTTCACAGCCGAAGTGGAGGGATCAGCACCCATAATCACACCGCCTGTGTTGTGGGTCGATTGATAGGGCACGATATTGTACGGTGCAAGCTGATCCGAAGAACCAATGGTCGAAGGGTTCATTTCTTTCATGATTTCTGCCGCTTTACCAGCTACGAATTTGATCATTTGCCGATCCTGCTCTTCAAAATCGAAGGTGATACGAGGGAGCGGTAAGCCGTAGGCATCCTTATAGGTCGGATCCAAATCCACATAATGATGTTTCCACGGCAAGCTGCTTCCTTGTGGAGAGACGGACAAGACACTGTTCGCATATTTTAGCGATTTTTGCTTGAAATCTTTTCCCCAGGCTGGAGTGCCCTTAGGAACCGAATTCGTCGCAATAGGCCGTTGGCCGGTTTGCGAGATACGAATACCCGCGCCATGGATGAAATTCAGATTTGTATGGTCGAAATTATCACCATTGAAATCAGGAATCTCCATGCCCAGGGAGCCAGCGCCAGCAAACAAGTTGAACTGTTTTTCATCGAAAAAGCCTGTCGCATTCCCACCGTTGGTTTGGTAGCAGTAATTTTTACCGATGACACCTTTACCCGTTGCTGGGTCATAGGGTTTACCCAATTTCGACGTGAGGAGAAGCTTAATGTTGTTAAATACATAGCTGGCCATAATGACGACGTCCGCTGGCTGCTCGAATTGCTCTCCCGTGACTGTGTTCACATAAACGACGCCGCTCGCTTTCTTGCCATCATTCAGGACTTGGATCACATTGGAGTAAGAGCGCAGCTCGAAATTGCCGCTTTTCTGCGCAACGGGGAGAACGGTCACGATCACATCTGCTTTTGCCCCGTATTCACAACCAAAGCGCTCGCAATAGCCACAATATTGACAGGCTGCACGGGTAATGCCATCGGGGTTCGTATACTGCTCCGACAAGTTAGCCGAAGGCATCATATAAGGATGGTAACCGAGCTTTTTGGTAGCATCCTCAAATAATTTCAAGATGGGTGTTTTCACCATCGGTTTAGTTGGGAAAGGAGCTGAACGCTTGCCCACTAGCGGATTCTGCTCAGCTTCACCAGAAATACCTGCTAATTTTTCGAATTTATCGAAATAGGGCTCTAACGTATCATAAGTGATACCCCAATCCTGAATCGTCATGCCTTCCGGAATTTTCTGTTTCCCATAGCGTTCCACTGTTTTACTGTAAATTTCGAAGTCGTAAGGGAGAAATCGTAATGTTTGTCCATTCCAATGCACACTCGCGCCGCCAAGACCCTCCCCGAGCAGGAAGGAGCCGTATTCGCGCATTGGCACTGCGGCCATTTTCTCCGTATTGCGGAATGTCACGGTTTCTTTGGATAAATCCTGCATGAGATCATAACGAGAGGCGTAACGCAGCTCATCATGCACCATATAGTAATCTGCGGTACTACGCGGCTTCCCGCGCTCTAAGCCAACAGCTTTGACACCCTGTTTCGCTAGTTCAGCGGCAATAATTCCCCCGACCCAGCCCATACCAACAATGACAACGGGGACTTTCGGCATTTTAGTAGCCATGGCGTATTCCTTTCTTCCAGAGAATCGAACCTTTAATGAACAAAATGATCATGCAAGCTGCGTGGCTCGAGTGCCACGAATTGATCTTTGTCGATCATATTCATATAACTCATCTGATTGCCTGGATATTTACGCATTTTCCAGCCAGCCATATTCTTATTCCCACCATACAAGGGATCGGAATACACGCCTTCCATGACGAGCATGCGGAATAGATTAAAGAAGGTTTTGCCCGTAATCCCATTCACGACGCTAATTTCCCCTTTTTCCATCGAGGTAAGAATCGCATCTTGTTCTTCTGGTTTAATATCTACAAAGCCCTTCGAATGCTTGGTCTTTGCTGTTTCCTCTAGACTGTTCAGCCCCATCGTGACGAGTTCATGACGTTGAATACTGAGGTAATCACCCTGTGTCACTTCACCTTTCACAAACGGTCCCATCCGATACGTACGGGCATTCACACCCCAAGGACTCGCTAACTGATGGTCAATATAAAAGGCAGCGCCAAGCTCAGCAGCACCAGGGCCGCTATCGTCCTTGGGAAAGATACGCTCAGCTGCGGCTTCGGCAATTTGCAGTTGAGATTGATTGAAAAACATCGGAGCTTGGTTATAATCAGCTGTGACTTGCGGTTTAGGACTAATGGAAGGTGAGGGAGAGGAGGTGGTTGACTCTTTCTTAAATCCTCCTGATACTGCGCTTCCAATCACGCCACCAACCACGATGCCACCAATGGCCGTTCCGGTGTATTTGAGAAAGCGGCGACGTGAGTGATCAGGCGTATGATTATGCGTGTTGTTGTCAGCCAACTTGTCATTCCTCCTTGGCAACTTATGTATATCTGGGTAGTTATGGATATGTTGGTCTGTAAGCGTATTTCCTATGCACGATTTGCATGAAAATATGGAAACGCGGGCAATGTAGTGGTAGGTATCCGATTTCTATACACGGCATTTGAACCTATGAATGTGAGGAGAAGCATGCTCATGAACAGAAAGATCGTAGTCCTCACCCTCTTACTTGCTGGGACATTATCGGCTTGCGGAAAGAGTGAAACGACACCTAGCCCAACTCCTGGTACGACTACAACAACACCAACGACAACGACAAGTACAGGGACAACTACCAAAGTGGATGCACAAGTGGTCTTCAAGGCAAACTGTGTCAGCTGTCACGGTGCTAATTTGGAAGGAATGGTAGGACCGAATCTCCAGAAAGTTGGCGGAAAGCACTCGAAGGAACAACTTGCCACGATCGTTTCGAATGGGAAGGGTGCAATGCCAGGATTTAAAGGGAAGCTTTCCGAAGATGAAGTTAGTTCGTTGTCCACTTGGCTTGCAGACAAAAAATAAGCAGGAATGAACCCGCCCTTCGCTTTAATGCGGACAGGCGGGATTTTTCTTTTGTGGAGAGAGAATTCATTTCGTTCAAACAAAGGCATAGGATAAATAAGTAATTGGAAAAATACAGGCAAAGGTGCTTCCTTTTTCTCATTTTGCAATAGGGAGATGGATCAGATGAAGGGCAAGGATCGATGGAATGATCTCTTTGAACTAGCGATGTACATACTGGCTGGCGGTTGTTTTGTCTATTTTTTGGTGAAAGGAAACTGGGCTAAAATGTTCCAGGCGGTGCTCATTGTAGCCGTTCTGCAGCTCATTCGACTTGTTGTCAAATGGACGAAGACAACCATGTTCACATCGTTGCGGTTCTGTGTGCTGCTGTTTATTTTCGTCACGATGTTCGTTGCCAACGAATTCGGCTATTATAGCGTCATTCCCTATCTGGATAAAATGGAACATCTCTTCTCGGGCGTGATACTATGCTTCATCGGCTTATTAATTTATAGTAAAGCAACTGCTCATCAAGAGGGGGCAGAACCCTCTGCATCGCATGTCGCGGTGTGGCTTTGTTTGTTCTTTTCCATCGCGATGGCGGGTGTTTGGGAAATATATGAGTTCGCAACAGACCACCTCCTCGGTCTAAATTCACAAAATGGGAGCTTACTCGATACCATGTGGGACATCATCTGCGGGACATCGGGTGCGATCTTAACTGCTTGTTATTTGGCAATGAAGGCGAGGAAAAAGACACTACCGTTAGTAGATATAAGGTGAAGAAGGAGTAGTGGGGATAGGTGGCATGTAGGTTGGCGGGTCGTTCATGTCTTGTCATTTCGCCTATTTTGTGGCACTATAAGCACTATTGAATGGAGGAATTGACAGCATGGAAGAGTTGCCTAACTGCCCCAAGTGCCAATCGGCCTATACGTATGAAGATGGTAATTTACTTGTGTGCCCGGAGTGTGCGCATGAGTGGTCGTCATCAGTAAGTGAAGATGAGAAGAACGGTGACGATCAGAAAGTAGTAAAAGACGCGAACGGCAATGTATTACAGGATGGTGACTCCGTTACAGTCATCAAAGATTTGAAAGTAAAAGGGACTTCATCCGTTATCAAAATCGGTACAAAAGTGAAAAACATTCGATTGGTCGAAGGTGATCATGATATTGATTGTAAGATCGATGATTTCGGAGCGATGAAATTAAAGTCGGAGTTTGTTAAAAAGATTTAAGATGGGATCCGTGCGTAGCGCGGGTCTTTTTTTGTTGTAGAGTGAGCTGTAGCCGGGGTAGGAGAAAGGGCTAACGGACACAGGTGTAACACAAATAACGTCTGTCATGTCCGTTAGAGGCAGATTATTTTTTTGGTAGCTGATAAAATGGTTAGTAGGCATGATTTTGAAGAAAACTAGGGAGCAAGAGGTGAATCCAAATGTCTGATGTAACCTTTATTTATGTGTCTTATATCGCAACAACACCCGAGAAGTTATGGACTGCATTGACACGTACGGATTTTACGGAAAAATATTTTTTCGGAACGGCTGTCCAATCCGATTGGCAAGAAGGCTCGTCCGTCACTTACTCGCGGGAAGGGAAAGTGACCGATCATGGTATCATTTTGCAATGTGAACCGAATCGTTTATTGTCGTTTACCTGGCATTATGTTGCAGATACAACCGAACGTCCGCAACCGACACGAGTAACTTTCGAACTAAAACCGATGAATGACACTGTAAAGTTAACCTTAAAGCATGAAAATCTTGTTCAAAGAGATATCGTGGAGCGAGACGACACCTTCGAAGGCTTTAACAACGGCTGGCCAGCCATTATTAGCAACTTAAAGAGCTTGCTGGAAACAGGGAACACGTTAGCGTTTATGTGAAATAGGAAAAGCAGAGATTCCTTAGTGGATTCTCTGCTTTTTTAATACTTATGGTTTTTTGGAATCCCATAACGCATCAAGCTCAGGAAGCAGGAGCACGCTCTCCTGTTCATTGGGGTCGGTTCGGGCTATAACACAAGTACAAGAATCTGATTCACTCGGATTATAAGGGAGATGAGGCATTCCTGCTGGAATGTAGAGAAAATCACCTTTTTCCAGCTCCATATGATGTTCCAAGTTTTCCCCATACCACATGGACGATTTCCCTTCCAGCATATAAATGGCGGTTTCATGGTCTTGATGAAGATGAGCCGTTGCTCTTTGACCTGGAAGAATGGTTAATAGCATCATACAAATACCTTGCGAATCAGCACTTTCTTTGGAAATCGCCTCGGCATAATCAAAGCCTTGCTTCCCATGAGAGGTTCGTGATGAACGGATGAGTCGACATGCACGCTTATTATCCACGTAGCAGCACCTCCTACAACTATCCTATGCCAAATATACATAATTTAGCTTCCTGTGACCCATCTTAATATAAGGTTAGGTGGGGGTTATTTTCACAAAGGAGGGATTCAGTTGCAGTTATTTCATTTCTGGTATATTTTATTTTTTAGCGCTTTACTTGCGGCAGGAACGATCGGAGTAGCGTGGTTTGTCTATCATAAGCGAAAAAACAGGGCTCGCTAGCTTTATAGATGGATAGATTCCCGGTGGAGCTCAGAATGAAGCTCTATCGGGTTTTATTTGTTCATGGACTAATTCGTCTGCAGTAAAAAGGAAATAAGAAGCATTTCACGAATTCCATATAGCATGTCGAATTGCAAATCATTACAACGGAGGACAAATGAAACGCTTTAGAAAGTTATATAAAAGTAAAATAGTTTGGGCTTTGCTTATTCTGATTGGATTTATCTACGTGAATAACACATCGTTACTCGCCAAGGAACGAAGTCGGGATCTCTTTCTGATGGCTCATCGCGGGCTCGCGCAAACATTCCACACTGAAAATCTGAAGAACGATACTTGTACGGCTGAACGTATTTTTGAACCCGAGCATCCCTATCTGGAGAATACGATCCCTTCGATGCAAGCAGCTTTTGACGCTGGTGCGGATGAGGTTGAATTCGATATCCATGTGACCAAAGATGATCAATTTGCTGTCTTTCATGACTGGACACTCGACTGTCGGACGAATGTCAAAGGCCAGTCGAAAGATTACACGATGGCTGAGTTGAAAAAGGTGGATATTGGCTACGGCTACACGGCCGACAATGGAAAAACGTACCCTTTTCGAGGCAAAGGAGTCGGATTAATGCCTTCGTTAACGGACGTATTCGCACAGTTTCCAGACAAAATGTTTCTCATTCATATTAAAACGGATGATCCCCATGAAGGGGACCTGCTGGTTGAAATCTTGACAAAATTATCGCCAGAACGTAGGAGCCAATTGACAATTTATGGCGGCAACGTACCTGTTGCCATTGTGAAGGAAAAGCTGCCTGACATGCGCGTCATTTCTGTAGATACGATGAAAAGCTGCCTACTCCCGTACCTTGGCTATGGTTGGACAGGTGTTACGCCTGCTGCATGCGAACATATACAAATTCATATACCTGAAAAATTGGCACCGTTACTTTGGGGATGGCCGAACAAGTTTTTAAACCGAATGGATAAAGTGGACACAAGAGTTATCGTGGTTGGTGGCAATGGCTCGGAGTTTTCAACCGGGTTTGATACGCTAGAGGATTTGGAGCGACTTCCGTCAAACTATTCCGGCGGAATTTGGACAAATCGGATTGATCGCATTGCGCCATTCTATAAGGAGTATAGCAGCGTCAAGTGAAATTGGGCTGCAGTGAAAGGGTGACCCAAGCCAAAAAATGGCGAGGGGCACCCTTTTTTCAAGTGTACATTAGCATCTTTGAACATTTCTCCTGCACGCTCTCTTAGCACAACATTACTTATAAAAAGAAGAGTGAAACGGTGTCAGCGCGGCAATAACCGCGTCCCGAAAAACTTCACTCCGCGTAATTCGCCCGTTGGTAAACAAACCATAAGCGCCTTCTTTATGATTGCTCCCAACCGTGCTGCTCAATTCATCAATAATATGTCGCAGCTCGCTTCCGCCTTGCTTCAATTTCTCTCCAATTTCATTGGGGATGGGGAAATATAGCCCTTTACCGACGTAAAGCTGCTTCCCGTCCCAAGCGGCACAAACGGAGAAAAGATACCATTGTTTTGTATGTACTTCATCATAGGAAAGCCCTCCTTCAAGGCCAAGTCCAAGGTCTGCTTCGGGCTCAGCTTCAAGCGCATTTTTCGCGCGATTAATTGCACCAATGATGGTTTCGTCTTCTGTCATCGGCTGATCGGACACACCGGAAGGGACAGTGCGACAGATCGGTTCAATACCAGAAGCCAAGAACACGGCAGCTCGTTTGGCTTGATTGTTTGTACCTAGCGCAATGCTTAATTCCTTTTTCAACATTGGAAACCACTCCTTGTAAACATACTGCGAAAGAACGTGAGAATTTAGCATTAGTATATCATGTTTTGAATTCTGGGAAGGAAACTGACGGATATGCTTTTTCTGAAGTTTTTTCAAAATTACAAAACATTTCCAGTGTTGTTCTCGTCAAACATGTAGATGGAACGGTAAGGGGGAACAAAGATGATTAGAAACGGACGAATGTTGATCGTCTTGAGTTGTTTGTTACTTAGTGCATGTTCGGATTCGAAGTACGATATAGACAAAGGGACCGCAAAAGGAGACGTCATTAATATCCATGGCAGAATCATTAATCTTGATCGTTTCAATCAATTCTTGAAAAACGTGGAGGGGCACGTTGAGAGTCAGATTCGGATCATGCAAATGACCATTGAGGGTGATCCCGTATATTATGATTTTGTATATAAAAAGGATAAGATCTCATTCACCTATGATGATTCAGATGACACATTTGGTAGCAACCAACATTTGAAAACAGAATGTACACGTATTATTTCAGAGAAAGTAGATAGAGGTGTTTCTTATAAGTTGGATGGCTGTAAAGATGCTTCGATTGGGCAATATTTTAACTTCGTGGTACCAGGTAGCGGTGGATAGATGTCAGAGTTTTTCTCATGAAATGTGGAGAGGAAGTAACGGAGTGCATGATGAGAAAGGGGATAGCTATACTCGTAATATTCATTTTAATAATTTTTATTACTTGTATATTTGAGAGAGCTGTAATTATTGGGATTAGTCAAGAGAAATCTATATTCACTTCTATTGCGGCATTAAAATTGCGATTTTCAGATGTTAAAATAGTTGAAATCAAACGCAACAAGTGGATAACTCGAGTTGAAGATATTGATGTATTTATTTCTACGAATACTTTGCAAGATCAATGGGTTTCAACTAATCAATTAGGTTCTGGATATTATCTTAATAAAAGCCGAAATTCCGTTAGAATAATAACTACAAGAATGTTAACTAGAAAGTTTGTGGTGTTTGATGTCGAAAAGTTCAATCTACTTGGTGGATACACAGACACATTAAATAATAGGGAAATATTATTGAAGAATTATATTTGGTTTATAAGTGTAGATTCAAACATTTATTTACGTACTGATCAGATGACTAAAATGAATAGGATACCAAATGAACTAGAAAAAAGTACTAATTAATTTGAATGGTTTGTACAGGGGGTGATTTTTTGCCATTTACATTTGCTCATCCGTTGTATTCTTTTCCGATAAAATTTATTAAACCCCGATATTTTAGTTTATTGGGTCTTATTCTTGGGAGTATGTCACCTGATTTTGAGTATTTTATTGCTCTTGAGCCCTATCAAACAATCGGACACACATTTAAGGGGTTATTGCTACAAGCAATTCCTATATGTATTGTCATGGTAATCTTACTACAGATCATTATGAAGGTGATTACCGTTCATTTACCTTCGTTTTTACATATCGATGTCATTGCTTATTGCTCGATTAAACACTTTGACCTACGAAATAGGAAGAATTGGATCGTTTTCTTACTGTCCGTAGTAATTGGATTCTATAGTCATGTATTTGTCGATTCGTTCACACATCAATCAGGTTATTTTGTTAGGAATTTTACTGTTTTACAGCATTTATATGTTTCAGTACCATTGTACAAGTTACTACAACACCTACTTTCAACCCTTGGTATCTTGGTACAGATGCTTCTACTCCTATTTTTAATAATCAAAAGCCCTTATACAAAAAGATCTTTCAAAAGAGTAGGTTTGAAGAGTAAGATCATGTATTGGTTAGTTGTTATTTTAGTAACAATTGTCGTGGTAATCACCAAGGTGGTTTTAACATCAAGTTCAAATCTTTTAGGAATATTGGTTGTGTCTCCCATATCGGGATTCATTCTTGGGCTCATTGTATCAAGTTTAATTTTTCGAAAGCGGGTAGTTATGCGAAGATTGTTTCCGCTTACATAAATCAAATGGAAAATTTTGAGCCATGTTTTCGAAGATTTCACATGTTACAATCGGTTAGATCCATATTGGATCAAAAAACTTAGAAGGCCGAAGCTTTTTTTGAAGCACGGGGGACCCAATCTTTGGGGTGAAGCCGCTATCCGCGGCCGGGTGATTACTCTTTGATCCGAATCCGACAGCTAACCTCGCAGGCCGCAAAAAGGAGATGTTTAGTATGAATCGTTACAAAAAGCTTGTCGTTACAGGTGCACTAGGATTGAGCGTCCTTATAGGGGCGAACGCGGCATTTGCTGCAACAGGGACTCATACGGTAGCAGGCAATGATACCATGTGGTTGATCTCGAAGAAGTATGGCGTTAGTCTATCTTCGCTTATCAAGGCAAACCCTCAAGTTGCTAATCCGAACGTAATTTGGTCGGGAATGAAGCTCAATATTCCTGGAAGCACGGGCACAAATGTTGCTGCCAAACCACCGGTTACGCCAGCGCCAACGCAATCTACTTTTGCTAGCCAAGTGGTAAACATAGTTAACCAAGAACGAACTAAGGCTGGACTGAAGCCTTTAACTAGTAATAGCGCGCTTACCGCGATGGCTCTGGATAAAGCGAAGGATATGTACAACAACGGTTATTTTGATCATACATCGCCAACATACGGTTCGCCTTTTAATATGATGAGCTCATACGGTATTCGTTATTCCTACGCTGGTGAAAACATCGCCAAGGGTCAACAAACACCTGAAGCCGTCATGACAGCATGGATGAACAGCGCGGGTCATCGTCAAAATATTTTAAGCCCTAATTTCACTCAAATTGGCGTTGCTTATTATAATGGTGAGTGGGTACAGGAATTTATAAGTAACTAACGACTTCGCGGCAGCCTTCTATTGGGAGGCTGTTTTTTTGTTCCTAAACACGCAGGGATATGGTTGTAATAAATTGAATTATAGAAAATAGTGAGAAATCATATAATTTGAACTTGGAGATGTCATGATGTCTGATTTACTGAAAGAGAACTACCCTAAACCAATAGGTGGATGGTAACTTGTTTATGTAATTATTTTGATAATAAGTACAGCATTGTATGGCATGGGATCCATTACAGTAATTAGGCAATTTTCTAGTAGTGTAATTGAAGGAAGTTGGTTACAAGTCATCATTTCTATTGGAACAATAATAAAATTACTTTTTTCAGGGTTAATTCTATTGTTATTCGTATACAAGCAGAAGTACACGCCAAAGATGATTATTAGCTTTGAAGCATTTTGTATTTTAATAAGATTTGTAGCTCTTGGAGACGTTATATTCCGGAATCATTTAATACCAAATTCATATTACGTATCCATTTTTATTGGATTAGCGAGTTTCTTATGGATTTTGTATTTTTTAAGAGCAAAACGAGTTAAAGTAACATTTGTAAACTAGGAATCTAAGTTGATATTTGTAAAATCAAGAGGTGCATCCAAGTGATAAGGATATCCACAGAAATCGAAGTTGCAGCAACGATTGATGTTTGCTTTGACATGGCAAGAAATATTGATATACATACGCAGACCGTGTGGCCTCACACCAGGGAAAGAGCGATTGCTGGAACAACTACTGGCATGATAGGTGGAGGGGAAACGGTCACTTTTCAGGCAAGGCACTTCCTAATTAGGCAAAAGCACAAGTCACTCATATCGAATTACGTTCGACCCTATCACTTTGTTGATGAAATGTTGCAGGGCACTTTCAAAAGTATGAGACACGAACATGAGTTTATCGATTTAGGAAACAGCACCTTAATGAAGGATACGCTATGTTTCGAGGCGCCATTGGGTGGGATCGGATGGTTGGTTGAGCGAGTTGTTTTGAAAAGATACATGAAGAGATTTTTGAATTATAGGAATAAACAATTAAAGATTCTAATTGAAAAAAGTTAGATAGTGGTAGAGGGGATCCTACAATTGAATAAACGATTAATGCTTTTCATAATCAGTTTTGCGATCTTCATTCTTGCTGTGACGACGATTAAGCTTATTACCGCTTTCGGTGGAGACTTCGTGGTTAACCATAATGTGTCGACGTTTACAAGTAAATCAAATGTGAATGGAAATATTAAAGTCAGTATTGGTACTCTAAAAGGTACGTATGAGATTGAAAATTTTAATATAAAAACCGCCGGGAAAATCAGTATTCCATATGAATTTACGGTTGAAACAGGGACGGTAACTCTCCAAGTCATAAAATCGAATATGGTTATGTGGGAGAAAGTAATTTCTCCTTCAACTACTGGTCTTATTGAACTCGAGGGGGTTAAGGGTAAATATTCGATATCACTTCTCACAGAAGAGGCAAAGAAAATAAATATGAAGCTCAGTTTAAAATAGTAATAAGCTCAAAAAAGGAAGCCCTCCAACGTGTCTCCACGTCCCAGGCTTCCTTTTTCTCATGTAAACCTCGCCTCAAACCTCGTCTTAAACGTCTGAAACATCCACAAATTCACTTCCCACAAGTCCGTCACCGGTTGTCGTGTGAAAGGCAGCACCTGCAAATACGGCGGCGGGCCGAATTCGGGCGTGAAAGTCATCGTATCTGCTCCGGCATTGAAACGGTTTTGGCAAATCGTCAACCATAAGTCGATGAATCTCTCGACATGCCAGGCGAATTCAGGCGCCCTGGGGTCCGAGACTTGTGGGCCCTCCGGGTACCCGACGCGCCCATGAATGTGGATGGCTCGCGCTAAGCTCAGCTTGACGTCCTCGTCCTCCGGACTCGGCATGCTTTCACAGGCTGCGCACCAATGACTGAAATCCGCGCCGATCGAAAGCTCAGGCAACTGCTTCAACACCGCGGCAGTTTGCCACGGCGTGAAAAAAGCCCGCCCCCGATGCGTTTCATGCGCAATCGGAATGCCAATCTCTTGCTCCACACGCAGCGCCGCTTCGAAGAAGCGAAGCTGCTCGTCAGCAGCCATACGATCGGCTGCGCTGTGCGAGTTGATCAGAACAGGTCGAAGTTCAGCTGCGCGATGCACTTGCTCACGGAAAGAGTCTATGTGATTCGGCCCCCGAGTCACCACTTGTGCAATGAACGACAAGTCCATGTCGTCTAAGTCTTTTCGAAACTGCTGATCATCCTTAGGGTCGGAAGGAGGCGTGTATTCAACACCATCATAACCAGCTTCAGCAACTTGTGCTAATTTCCCCTCCCAGATACCATTCCATTCCCACAAGGATTTATAAGCGCTTAATTTCATATGTATGGCTCCTTATTTGATAACTCCATAGAAATATCTATGAGTATAGAACAGGAGAAGGTTGAAAAACTTATGGTTTCTTCAGCAATACCCAACTTATTTTACCAAGAGAGATGTCTGTAGGCGGTGGGGGATAGATTTGTCCATCGTTTGAATTGTTTGCTAAATTGAGACAAATCCTTGTAACCCAGCTGTTCCGCGATATACTCGATCGAAAGTGTCGGATCCATCAGCATTAGTTTGGCTTGGCGGAGCTTTATTGTACTTAAATAATTTCGTGGCGAGACCCCGTAAGCTTTGTGAAAAACACGATTACAGTGCGCAGGTGTATAACCGAGCTGCTTCGCAATGAGCGTAATCCGGAAAGGCTCCTGCTCCTTCATCGTCATTGAAGCTTGACGCTCAATCATCGTTGCCAGCTGCGCGGCTAAGCCTGACTCTCCGGTTTGCTGGATAGAAGACACAGCTTCATCTAGTAAGACCTCGCTTAACGCGGTAAAAATGCGAAACGAAGCATGCATCGTCTGCAGCTTCAGACTCAGTCCGCTGGAGGCATTTTCTCTGGCTATTTGCGCTAGATCCATAAGAATGGGGCGAAGTAAGCTCTCCATTTTGCTGCCAGAGGGGTGAACAATTTGCCTAATTTGACTTAATTGCTGACGAAACCAAGGATCGTTTACCTCAAGATGCACACACACGTACTCCATCATATTACCATCGACAGCTCCCAAGCTTGCATGCACTTCATTCGGAAGTATCCAAACCAAGTCTCCCTGCTTCTGTACAAAATACTTCTCGCCAACACGCATACGTTGTGAGCCGTCTATGACGAGATTCAACTCAAACATCGGATGTTGATGCTCAGGGAATGACCACTGCGCGTTAACCTTGCGAAGATGTGCGGCAAAAATTCGAAAAGATGTCTGAACATCGGGCAGCATGCCGCCATGTACGACATTTTCGAGACCACTGGGTAATGATTCTTGTTGAAATACTTCCATGTATAAGGCTCCTTTGAAATGGTTGTGATCTGTTCGTTACGATAACTATCTCACCTAAACAGGGTGGAAATCAAATGTTTCTTTTGTCCAAATGAAAGATCGTAATGCCCATGGGTTCAAGGTTTCGATCATTGTATAATAAGGGCAAATGACCGAGAGGAGCATCATCCTTATATGAAGAATCAATTTTTCAACGCACACCATTCGCCAGTTGGCGCATTTGCAAGCTTTACACTTGGATTTCCAGGCAAAAGCGGAGGCTTCGATTTAGAACAAGCGCGTCCGCCTAAGCAAAATATATATATTGGATTAGAATCCATCGAAGGCGGCACTTATGATGCATTGCCTTTCTTTGAGCAGGTTAGTGAAGACGAAAGCCTTCGTTATGATATCGAGAATCCAGATCCGAAGCCGAAAAAGAAGAAGCTATTGTTTCCATTTGCACAAGAGGAGATTCGTAGAGATTTCAAAGTCAGCACGGATACGTGGAAAGTTGGCGATTTGGAATTCAGTATCATTTCACCGGCACAGTCGGTTCCTGATCCAACAACAGCAAGTGATGAAGAGCTTCGCTTAGCTCTCGTCCCAGCCGTTCTTGCTAGCATTACCGTTGATAATACCAAAGGCAAGTCCTCTAGAAGAGTTTTCTTCGGGTATCAAGGGACAGATCCGTACAGTGCTATGCGTAGGTTGGATGATACGATGGAAGGTGCCGCGGGTGTTGGACAAGGCCGGATTACGGCGATTGTTTCCCGAGATCCAGAGGTGCGTTCGGGGATGTATTTCAGTATCGAAGATATTTTGAAGATGAAAATAGTTGAAAACCTAACCTTCGGTCTTGGTACGGTTGGCGCCTTGTTCGCAGATACGCCTGCGGGTGAGAAGCGCACGTATCAGTTCGCAATATGCTTTCATCGTTCTGGCATCGTTACCGCGGGTCGTGATGCATCCTATACGTATGCGCGTTTATTCAAAAATATTGAAGCCGTTGCTGATTACGCATTGGGCAATTTCGATAAGCTTGCTGCGCTTGCTCAAAGCTCAGACTCAAACATAGAGAACTCTCGCTTGTCGGCTGATCAGAAATTCATGCTTGCGCATGCGATCCGCAGCTACAATGGTAACACGCAGCTTCTGGATATGGATGATGAGCAATTCTGGATTGTCAATGAAGGCGAATATCGGATGATGAACACGTTCGATTTGACGGTTGATCRGTTATTTTATGAGCTGGCTGTGAATCCATGGACGGTTCGTAATGAGTTGGATATGTTCGTAAAACGGTATAGCTATGAAGATAAGGTTTGCTTCCCAGGCGACCCTACAGAATACCCGGGTGGTCTCTCCTTTACGCATGACATGGGGGTAGCTAATACACTTTCTCGTCCTAGTTATTCTGCTTATGAGCTTTACGGTTTGGACGATTGCTTCTCGCATATGACACATGAGCAATTGGTGAACTGGACGTTATGTGGAGCCACCTATGTGGCACATACCGATGATCAAGAGTGGCTGCAAGCGAATTTAGCGATTTTTGAAAAATGTTTAACGAGCATGATCAATCGCGATCATCCGAATCCGGAGCTGCGCAATGGTGTTATGTCACTGGACAGCACACGCACCATGGGCGGAGCAGAAATCACAACATATGACAGCTTGGACGTCTCACTTGGACAATCGCGTAACAATATTTATATGGCGGGCAAATGTTGGGCAGCGTACGTGGCTATGGAGAGTATTTTTGCTCAAAATGGCAGAGAAGATCTGGCTCTTATCGCGAGTGAGCAGGCTTTGAAGTGCGCACAAACGGTAACGTCTTTCGTCACCGAAGAAGGTTACATTCCTGCCGTTGTCGGTGAAGGTAATGATTCCAAAATCATTCCCGCGATCGAAGGTTTGGTATTCCCATACTTCACAGGCAATATGTCTGCGCTCGATGTAAATGGTCGTTATGGGTTTTATATCGAAGCTTTGAAAAAGCATCTGGATGTAGTGCTTGTAGAAGGCACCTGCCTATTCGAGGATGGCGGTTGGAAGCTTTCCTCAACAAGTAATAACTCCTGGTTAAGCAAAATTTATTTGTGCCAATTCGTAGCACGTGAAATCCTTGACTTGGCTTGGGATGAAACGGGAGCTGCAGCGGATGCAGCCCATGTTGCTTGGTTGACGCACCCAACCCTGTCGATTTGGAGCTGGAGTGATCAAATTATTTCCGGTGAAATCACGGGAAGCAAGTATTACCCACGCGGTGTAACGAGCATTTTATGGCTGCAAGAAACGAAATAATCACATGCGAGCAACCGAAGCTAATCGCTTTGGTTGCTTTTTTGTTGGTACTATTTGTAAAATGGAGAGGAAGAGCTTCGTTCGACTGGAGGAAGATTGAACGTATGACGAAAAAGGAAATCTCAGCAGGCGGTGTCGTTTACCGTAATATAGGACAAGATGTTCAAATTTTGCTTATTGTGGATCGTTATCGGAAACTCGCTTTTGCAAAAGGTCGAATGGAAGAAGGAGAGACGATTGAGCATGCCGCTCTTCGGGAAATTAAAGAAGAAACCAATATTGTAGGTAAAATCATTCAACCCCTGATAATCAATTATTATCAATTCGAACATACGGAGTTTGGGCATGTTGAGAAGGAAACTCATTATTTTTTAGTCGAGGCAGTAAGTGGGGATCTCAAAGCTCAAACGGAGGAAATCCGAGGTGTTCAGTGGCACGACGCGGCGGAGGCTTGGGCATTACACAATTTGAATGGGTATGAGAATAATCGTGTTATTTTGAAAATGGCGCTAGAAATCTTAGGATTCCTAGGCGAGGAGAGCGAGTTAAAGGTATAATGAAAGCGTATAGATTTTCTTGGTGAAAGTGTAATGGATGTGCACAATTGTTCGTACGACAACTAGGAGGGGAAACATTTGAACCCAAAAAACGAATTACCGCAGCTTCTTTTTGAGGATCAGCTTGCTTTTGAAAAGTGGCTTGCGCTTCATCATAGCACTTCACCTGGCATTCGCATGCAAATCGCGAAGAAAGGTGCTCGAATCACTTCTGTTTCGTACGATCAGGCGCTTGAGAGCGCATTGTGTTACGGGTGGATTGATAGTCAGAAAGAAAAAGCGGACGAGCAGTCATATATCCAACGATTTACACCTCGTGGTGTCAGAAGCATTTGGTCCAAAGTGAATAAAGATAAAGCTGAATTACTGATTGCAAATGGGAAAATGAAGCCGTTTGGCTTGAAGGCGATTGAAGCTGCTAAGAAGAACGGGCAGTGGGAGAACGCCTATGAACCGCAAAGTAATGCAACCATCCCAGAGGACTTTGCTTTGGAATTGGAGAAAAGCAGCGAGGCCAAGGCCTTCTACGATACGCTGGATCGACAAAATAAATATGCCATCACCTTCCGGATTCATACGGCGAAGAAGCAAGAGACGCGGGTGAAGCGGATTAAGGAATTTATTTTGATGTTAGAAAATGGGGAAAAGATATATCCGTAGCTTCGAGTGTAGCTCAATTCGGGAGTGGTTAAAACGAAATTATTATTCATCTGTAGTAGAAACAAATGGAGAAGTTTAACGGCAGAGAAAATATTTGATAAGCGTAACGATTACGTGGTTAAATCAGCGGGCACCGAAGAAGGCGCAAGAATTCGAGTGACTGACGGCCATATTGGATGGGCAGATCTTATCTTTGTGATGGAAAAGAAGCATTTGCGAAGATTAAAAGATAAATTTCAAATGGAAATCGCGAGCAAGCAGATCATAATTCTGGATATTCCTGATGATTATCAATTCATGGATGAAGAATTAATTGAAATTCTGGAAGCGAGAGTATCTGAGCATATCGAGATTTAGTATAGGACTGAGAGGTTAACAAACATCATGACGAAAAAGCTATATTATAATTCCGCGTATTTGAAAGAATGGCAAACAACGATCAACCAAAAGGTCGAACGAGAAGATGGCATCTATGTCCTCTTGGAGGAGACTGCGTTTTACCCGCATGGGGGTGGACAGCCCTGTGATATAGGTGAAATCAACGGAATTCCCGTGTTGGACGTTCTTCTGGAGGTGGACGAAGTCCTGCACAAGCTAGAACGAATGCCAGAAGGAAGGAGTGCGAATTGCACAATCGACTGGCAACTCCGATTCGACCATATGCAGCAGCATAGCGGACAACATTTGCTTTCGGCTGTGTGCCGAGATCTGTATGAGGCTAATACGGTGAGCTTTCATCTCGGGACAGATTACTGCACGATCGATGTGGAGACGCTTGAACTTGAGCCGATGAAGCTGGCGGCAATTGAGACGGAAGTGAACCGGAAGATTTACGAGAATCATGCGATTAGCAGTTATTTCGTAACCCCTGAAGAGCTAGCACAGCTGCCTCTAGTCAAACAACCAAAGGTGACGAAGAACATTCGGATCGTTGAGATGGCTGGCGTTGAGTATAACGCATGCGGCGGTACACATGTCTCGTCAACTGGTGAAATCGGGATGATTAAGCTTGTGAAAACGGAAAAACAGAAGGGAAATACACGAATTTATTTCCTATGTGGTTTCCGTGCACTCGCTGAATTTAACGAGAATGTCCGAATTCTGGGGGCGTTGTCTGGCAAATTTAACACTGGTAAAGATGAAATCATGGATCGTATTGAGAAGTGGGAGCAAGAACACAAGCAGGTTCAGACGGAGTTAGCTGAGCTGAAAGAGAAGCTAGATGAGTATTTGGCGCAGGAGCTTTTAGCKGAAAGTAAGGAAGTCGTTGCCTGCCAGTTCGAGGATAAATCGTTGAAGGACATGCAGAGCCTAGCGACTATGCTTGCTTCAAAAACAGATTTGCCAATATTGTTTGTGGATACTTCCGAGCACAAAGTCGTATTTGCCCATAATGGCAATTACTCGCAGGCTTGCGGAGCATTTTTCAAAGCTCATTTGGGAAGCTTCAATGGCAAAGGCGGCGGCAGCGATAAAATGGCCCAAGCCGGGTTCCCTAGTGGAGAGGATGCTTTGGCATTTTATAAATTTGCGGAAGAGCAGATCAGAGGCAACTAAGCGAATGAAGAAAGAGGCACATAACAAATGAAAAGAAGATCTACTATTCCTCACACAAAGAAGGATTGGAGATATTTTAGCAAGAACACAAGTGAAACAAATTAATTATCAATGATCGAATATGAGGTGACCAGATTGGCCAAAAATTGTGATGATACAACAAATATTCATGCGTTGGCAGATGTCTTTCCAATTGCTGTTCAGGCAATAAAGAGTGGTGATGTGGAGAATCTCATGCTACTGTTGACTGAACATCCCGATTTAGCAAACGCTTGCTCGTTGCAAGGGAGGACGTTGCTGAATCACTTATGTGATTGGCCGGGGAATTTTCCAAGAGAGATTGAATCGGGGAGAGTATTGATAGATGCGGGAGCGGACATTAATGCCAGAGCCATTGATCCTGCAGTGGGTGAGACTTCCTTACAATGGGCAGTAAGTTCGAATGACGTCGCCATGGCAGAGTTTCTGATTGATTCAGGTGCCTCTGTAAATGGCTTACATAATGATCTCCGACCATTAGCACAAGCTTTATTCTACAGGTGTATTGAAGTTGCAGAGGTGTTAGTAAAGCGAGGTGCCAATATGACATTAGAGTTCGCAGCGGGACTAGGCCGGATCGACTTGATGCAGAAATTCTTTCATGCTGATGGTCAATTAATCCCCAACGCAAGTTCACACACGGAACCGATTAACAAAGCAATCCAGCCGCAGGCCAGTAAGAATGAGTTGTTGGAGCAAGCCTTAATCTATGCCGTTATCAATGACAAAGTAGAGTGTGCCGCGTACTTACTGGATCAAGGAGCTGATCTCTGCGCAATGCCTTCAGGTTTCCATTTCCTCGGTACACCATTGCATTGGGCTGCTGGGTGCGATTCCACGACAATGGTAGAGATGCTTGTGCACCGTGGTGCTGACATCCATGGTAAAACACCAAAGGATAATAAGACGCCACTTGATATTGCAATTGGTTGGAAGAAAGAAGAGATCGTCCAGTTGCTGATAAGGTTGGGAGGGTAACTCTTGTATCCACTGTCTCTATTGGTAGTGGGGGGCAGATTGGGAGGAAGCACTTGCTTTCCAATTCAATTAAAGCTATTATAGATTCACATAGTCTTTAATGGGGGTGCTGAATGAAGTATTCACAGGCGACCGACTATGCGCTGCATGCCATGCTTTATCTGGTAACATCAGCGTCTGATAAGCCTGTTGGCGTGCAAATGCTGGCTGAGAAGCTAGGCGTCTCACAGACCTATTTATCTAAGTTGATGACCAAGTTAGTCAAGGCAGGCCTTATTCAGTCCTCACCTGGTGCAAACGGTGGATATCGACTTAGACTTAAGCAGGAAGAAATCTCCTTCCTCGATATTATTCGAGCGATCGAAGGGACCGCCTCCTTGTTCGAATGCAGCTTTAATCACGGAAGCGGTTGTCAGATCCAGCAGGTTGTGATGGACGCCGAGCAACAGCTGGAGAAGTATCTGGCAAGTAAGAAAATAGCGGATTTGGCGAATGCACATAAGACGGAGTAGATTCCGTCCTTTTTTAAAGAATAATTAAAGATATTAAGAGTCTATTAAGTCTCTAATATGAGA
>NZ_JBFUHL010000030.1:0-70406 GCF_056402415.1 Paenibacillus sp. P4_A9 | reverse complement strand
GTATGAGATAGCCGTATCCTGCGGTCGATTGTTGGAAGACAGGTACGCCATATGTTTTTCCTTTCACCTTAACTGCATTCCAGAACATATCTGGAATCCCTTTCTTCATGTCCGGATATTTGGCAATTAAATCATCCAATGGTGCATAAGCGCCATTCGCGACATTTTGAAAGTAATTGTTGAAGCCTGCTGCTGTCCAAACGAGATCGTAGGGTTCACCAGAAGCCATGCTAACTTTCATTTTTTCTTCGTAAACACCCCAATCAATGCCTTTAAGTTTAACCGTCGCGTTAATTTTCGGCTTAATGAGTTTATTCAGGGCATCTTCTACAGTCTGCATATCTTTCTGAGGTCCAGCTGGGAAATAGTATGATAGTTCAACTGGCGCTAATGGGGTTGCTGTTGGTTGAGCTGTTTGAGCTGCCGCTGTACTTGGTGCGGGAGTCGCTGAAGCCGTTGGCTCAGCCTTTGGTGTGCTGCACCCAGTAAGTGCAACAGAGATACCAATACTCAGCATAACAAGTGAACGTTTCATATTCTTTGAGTTGTTCATGTTCTGACCTCCATATTTGTTTTGTATTCCACAAGCCATTTTCTTTGTATGACAGCAATGATTTGATGCTCCAATCATAAGTCGAGTACTATCGATCTGAATACAGAAAAAAACAGTAAAACACCGAATTTTAATAAAAATAGGTCTACAATAACTGATCAAATCTCCAAAAAATGAAACAAGATGGAAAAATAACACTTTAAAGCTACATTCATTCGCGTTTAATAGTTATAAATGTTGTACATTAATTGCGCTGCCTCAACGCGAGTCGTTGTTCCTTTCGAGTAAAGTTTGTTGTCGTAGCCGTTGATTAACCTTGACTGGACAAGAGCAGCGATACTGTTTGTAGCGTAATTCGAAATTTCCGAAGTATCCGTAAATGAGCCAAGATCGTCCTTCGAAGCGTCGATTGTCAGATTCCCGCTGCACGGCATGAATCTCGCCTTCTCCTTCAATATACCAGACGACGATATGCTCTGGATGTTGTTGTTCCTCCAATGTAGGCGAATACGGCATGCTCACGATGACAGGGGCTTTCGAGTTATTGAAGGCAATGGTTTCACCACCGGATTGAACGGTGAGCTCAATGACCGGATGAGAACCGACTTTATTCTGTACGCTTGCTTCTAGTTTGCTGATATCTGTACGAGCAATAAGCAGCTCGGTCTGGGCATCAGTCAATTCACCTTCTCGGAACATATTGCTTGGAATAACGATAGTGGCGATCGGTGTTATAATTTCGATTTGATATTGTTTCTTACCGCTTGACATTAAATAAGATGGTATCTGTTGCAAATAGGTTTTTGCTTCGACTGTTTGTGGAAATTCAAGGCTGATCGTTCCTTTTCCACTCGGATCAGACTCGGCTTGCTTAAGAGCTTTTCCCCATGCTGCTGCATCAACGGTTGACGTTGCTATGTTTGTTGCACAGTCGGCCTGCACTACAGGCGTGAGTATGATCCTCTCTGATTTCGTTTTGCCATTACCGCCATTTACCGATACCTTCTCGCCCACTGACTTCAGTGTAGAATCTAACCGCGAATTCACCAGTTTCACGGTGTTTAGCACAATATCGGCTGCTTCTTCATTCATTGCGCGAAAGGTTAACGTGGCTAATGTTGCATTTCCATTTTGACCAGGTGTATTTCCAATTTGCGTATGTGCGATTTAAATTTTATTCCCGTCCACGATAGGATTTATTGAAAAGCCGCCGCTTTGGCTGACTCCGCTTACAAACTCAATCTTGCTATTATCGTAAGTTACATTAACCTCATATGCGTACAAATCGCTTAACTGTTTTCCATTCACCGTTACTTGAAATGTGGCACCTGTCTTTGGTCTTTCGTTTGAGATGCTCAATAGAAACTGCGGGCCTGCGTCCGCATGAGTGATATTTTGGGGACATAGTGTAACAATTAGTAGTAATGCCAGCATAAAGGCGAGCAGTTTTTTTATCATCGGAGACGTCACCCTTTCTATATATCTTTACCAGACCAGCATAATTCGATAAAAGGGGGAGAACTTGCGTTCTCCCCACATGATCAATGATCCGTTTAGTGTATGATCGCTTTGGCTACGATTGCCAAGTCGGTAATATCTACCTTACCGTCTTTATTGACATCCGCATTGACATTCCAGCCAGACTGACCAGATTGTTTGCCATAGCTGGAAGAAACAATAGCCAAGTCTCCAATAGAAATAATGCCATTTCCATTGACATCTGCAGTTATTTTTTTGTCTTCAAATACCTGAACTGCCGCTGCAAGCGCAGCTTTGGCATTATCCACCTGAACCTGAGTCGCATTCGGATTATTCGCTGTTGCACTCGCTGTACTGATGGCCGACTGAAGGATTGCCTTTGAGCCCGTCAAATACAGACCATCCATATTTCCTTCTACAGCAGCATTATGCTCCGCCTGAGCGCTTGTGATTAAAGCATTCAGTGATGCCTTATCTACCGGTACTGCAGGTAAAATAATTTGCGTGCTGGAGGAGGCTTCGTTAATTTGCAATTCGTTTCCTTGACCGTTGGCAATTGTGAAACTGCTCACACCAAAGGTTGTATTCGTAACTTGGGTTACTGCTTTGGCAGTAAAACTAAATTTCAGAACATCTCCTTGTGGAAGAAATCCATCAGGGTTTGTGCTTGCAAGAACAAGCTGAACATGTCCCGGCACTGTCTCTTGATGGTCGATGACTTGCAATCCGTAAACAAGAGAGGTCACCGTATTGAACTGCATATTCACCGTATCATAGGTAAGGGTTAGCTCTTGAGCATATATATGCTGGAACTCATTTTGTGAAACGTTGCTCAGTCCCATCGTCACATCCAATGCTTCCCCAGTTATTACCTGTTGCCCATTAGTAAGGGTAGCCTGAGGCGATGCAGATACTGGTACTGGTAATACAGTCACATTAATGCTTGTTGTCAGTGCCACGTTGTTCGGATTCACAACTCCGTCAGGCAAAGTTACTGTTCCGTTAACGGTGAACGTCTGCCCTGCTGGTGAGGATGCATCATATGATGATGCATTCACATCCCATGCCACATTGGCATTCAAGCTTCCTGTCGTATCAGTTACCAATTCGACCGTTGCTGGCAAGCCAAGAGCAGTTGTCGTCTTCGCCGTTCCGTTTGGAACCCCTGTGATGGATGCCGGTGCTTTTATTTCCACAACATTTTGTGTTACTGGAAACTGTGCCGTTATTGTCACGTCCTGCGATGGCATTTGGAATGTGTAAGTACCAGTTCCGTTTGCCGTTATCGGATATTCGGTGTTATCCTCGCCTTTAACCTTCAAAGTAGCTACGTCAAGCTGAGATCCTGAATTTGCCTGGGTGTAAATCTTCACCGTGTCGCTGCTGTGCGCCCTTGAGTAGTTAAGGCTTGTGCTGGTGGCAATATCACCGTTTGCAGATTGCACAACATGAATATTGTTTGTTGCTTTCAGGGTAATAGGGCTTCCGATAGGCGATAGGCTAGTTTTATTTACCTCTTGCAAGGTCCATTGCTGATTTGGTACAGCCTCGGTCAGCGTCCAGATACGATTATTTGTCCATGCCTGGCGCATAGCAGCCTGTATTACAGAGGTAAATTCTCCTCCCAATGTAAACGCGCCATGCTGAATTGCATTGTTCCATGTCTTCATCCAATCAGCCATATAGTTGTAACTCTTGAATGTATTTTGGTTAACATACCATCCGGCACCGGCTTCCCAGCCGCCTTTCATGGAAAGATTCATTAAAAGGTTCGCCTTACCATACCCGCCGTGATTTCCGCTGTCATATATCCATCCCAACATAGATGGTAAGAAGTTTTTTCTGTAATAATTTAAGGAAGTATTTAATACCGAAATAGGTGTATTTGATTCGCCCCAGCTTACACGGGTAATCAAGCCCCAGCTATTTGTATCGATATTGCTGGATTCGTTCATATATCCGTCCATTTTACCTTTTTTAACAAGCTCATTATAAAGTGCAGTTTTAAATTCACCCGGCATAATAGAACCGTACGGGGTCATTTTAGTTGACTCAAATGAATCTGTTGAAAGTGCACGTAACCCTACATCGCCCAAAACTATTCCCATACGTTCAGCCATAGGCTCTAATGATTCCCAGCCACCTACAAACGGTGAATTGTAATAGTTCCAAAGCTGATATGCAGTTTCACCTGCACTGTAAGCGGCTTTTGGTGTGCCATATGATCCACGTCCGCTTATAGTTAGCTTCCATTCGTTATCGCTAACCTGTACAATGCCTGAATAGTCGAGAACTTCTTTTCCTATGCGTATACGTTTTTCAATACTACTTATTCTGTTTTCATGATTTCTGACTTTATCAGAAAACGGATTTCCGTCTGAAACGTAGATTTCAGTATCTGTAGCAGACACATCTCTTGTAAGCTCTGCATAGCCAACAAATGCAAGAGCYGGTGTTGCCTCCGGTGTAATATATTTTGCACCAGGTTTAATTAAATTTGAAAGTGTATGAGCGCCTATAGATACTCCGGATTCTGCAGCTCTTTCAACCATACGTTTTGCATTTGCGTCCGAGCCACCAAAAAGACTGTTAAATTCATACGTACCTTCAGCTGTCCAAGGGCCGCCTGCACCATATTGTCCGTAAAGCATTTTAATGCCGGAATTAAGTCCCATTTGTATGTCATTGTCAATTGTAGACAAGTTTGCATCCCACAACCCATCATTAAACACTAAAAAGTCTTGTCCAGATTTTATTGAAGTTTTTTGCCATTCCCCGTCAATTGTTGGGTGTGGTAAGCCTTCTGTTAATTCAATATTAGATATAACATTTAAGATGTTTTCAGGTCTTGTACCATATAAACCAATTGACGAACCTATCATGCTTGCGTTTTCTTTTACACGGTAATCAGTGTACATATGCTTACCAAGCATGGAAGGTACAAGCATCGGTGTTGGAGAATAAAATGCAACCGTGCGCATTGTATCTTGGGTATAATCCCACGTGTATCCGTTTGTTGCACTGCCCCATCCGTTAAATGCAGCAGAGTTTGAATAATCTACCTGGAAACCGTTTCTTACTCCGCTCAGCAAACTCGGGTAAAATTGCTCCTTAATTTCTATTGGCCAGCCACCAACTGTTTTTGAATTAAGCATATGCATACCAATAGCAAAATCTTTGTTATAAGCTGTACCTGTTGAAATAGCACCGTCGTTAATAGAAGTTTTTAACGGTCCCCATAAAATAGCCTGTACAGAAATATTATCGGGCTTATTAACTTCTTCTAATGTAAGTTTAAGGTAGTCGCCTTCATCACGTTGAGAAACAACTGTTTGTACGTTTATAGATGCAAAATCAAATGTCAAATTGCCGGTTGTTTCATCGTAGCTTACGTTTGTTGGCTCTACAAATTTGTTTTCAGCGATTAAAGAAACAAGTGTGCGCTGACGATTATCAGGCATTGCTGTAGAATAATCTTTGCCGTCTAATGTGCTGAATAAATTTGTAATTTTGCCGTGGCTGTCCATTACTATTTCAAGCATTGCCGCCTGAAGAACAACTGCATTTTCTTCAGGCAAGCTTACCCAGTAAGCAGTAAGAGTAATATCGCCTGTTACTGCAGAATTAAATGAGAATGGGTTGTTATTTAAGCGCCAGCCTGCAAATACGTAGCCTTCTTTTGTCGGGTTTTCAGGACGTGCAATAGTTAAGCCGTCTGTGACTTGTAGAGTTTCAACTGTAGAACCGCCATTCCTGTCAAATGTAACGGTGCGGATAGTTGCATCCTCCCAGTTAGCAACAAGTGTAATATTCGCTGTTACAGGATCGTTAAAATTCCATTCATTACCTCCAACTGTATCTACAGTCCATTTAACAAAGCGTTTATCTAATTGGGGATGAATTGGATTTTGGGGACGAAGTAATTTATTTCCTGTATCAACTCCGAGTTGTTCCCTTTTACCTGTACCATCGTTATAATCTAATGTTATTGTTTTGCCTGTAAAACGATAAACCTCTATTTCACATGCTACAAGACCGTTTGGCGCATAATTATGACCAGGTGTAGGCTCTTGTGATAAACCATGCTGATAATATCGTACGTAACGTGCTTTAACTGGATTAAACTTAATTAAACGTCCCCCTTGTACGTTTGGCTGCTCTATATCTTTACCAGCACCAAATCCCCAGAAGTTTTCACTGTCTGTATTGAAAACGGTTTTAGTTGAGGCATCATCAAAGTTTGGGGCGTTGGAAACCTGGAATACCATTTTATGAGAAGTGTGCGTATATCCAGAAGTAGGAGGTACTATACCAAAATATTTAATTTTGTCAAGATCATATTCTGCACCCAAATCAATCTGTATCCAGGCTTTCTCATTTATATCATGTGCTTCTGAACCTTGACGATAGTAAAAAGCGTTTGTCCATTGGTATGTCAAAATACCATCTGTAACTGTCTGAAGACGACTTGCTGCCCCCGGATCTTTCTGTGCCATTTGAGGGCTCATTATTACGGTTTTATTTTTAGCTAAATTTGCATTCAGGTCTTCATCAGGTGGTGTTGCAGCATTTACAACCTGTATTGTGGATAACATAGCTATTATAACTGCAAGAAATAGGCTTAATGCCTTTTTAAATCGTTTCATTTCAGTTTATCCTCCTTTAAATTTAACAATAGTAAAACTAACTTTTCCTGCCGTAGTCGATATAATGGTTCTGGTTGTGATCGCCTAAAGTTTCCAGTCCAAATTATACTTGTCCGCTACAGACTTTTGGATCAAATAGCCATAACCGGCTCATTGTTATCCTCCTATGTTAACGTTTTGAATCTCATTCAGGATCTTGCTACTTCTTGTCTACTACTACATTTCAAAAATTGAAAATTCAGATTATTACCCTCCGCAGCATCGCCACCTCTCAAGATAGATGTACACGCTTACATTCCGGATTTTGATAGTGTCCCTTACGTTTATCGTAAGGGACACTCGCCTATTCAACTATCGCTTCGAATATGTACGATTATCATTGCACAACCATTCTGCACAGCAACCTCCAGCTCCAAACTCCMCTCACTTCGTTCGGAATGAACAGGCTCTGCAACTTCGCTTCCTGGATGCAAAATTTCGCACACCACATGCCGATCCTTCATGGCGAACTCAGGAAGTCGAAGAACAACTCGAACCGTTTCCGCCTTGGCAAACACGACAGGAACAACGTAACCGTCCGGCACTTCAAACACATTGGCAATTGCGACATCATCAACTACCGAAACCGGACGTGGAGACAGTGTCCATTTCTTGCCTCGTATTCGCTCAAGCAGCGGACCATACGCCAGAAAAGCTTCGTCCACCTCCGGACTTGGAAGCAGTGAATGGTCGTTTCCAGGGAAAGGAGCCATTGGAAATACACCCATATATAAAAACCGTTGAAAAAAAGCATCGTAATCCGGCAACACTTGGCCGGCATGAGCGATCCAACCTAGTACTGGCTTAAATATCCCCAGCATCGCACTCAAATTTAAAGCTGCCGCCGCATAGGTGAACTCGTCAAACATGCCATCGACATGCAGCAACTGTTCCAACCGTTTCGTATGATTGTTGCAGTAAACCACTTTGTTATGGGAATGAAACAATTCCCCTAGCTGCTCCGACATCTCTTGCCAGGATACTTGCAGCGAACGACAAGGTTTCCCGTCGAACCAACTGATGCCGTCGTCTCCACGATCGTTATAAAAACGTGTCCAATCCAACCGATCGATGCATATGCCGCTGGATTCTGGAATAAGCTCCAAATGTCTGCGTGCCTGATCCAGCAAAAATTGTTGGAATACCGGCTCGCCCGGATCCATAACCACCGCGTTCGCCCATGACCAATACGGTTGGCCTTCCCTGTCCAATAATAACGCTTCCTTCAATTCACTGCTTAAATAGCGAGAGCAGTCTTTCCAAAGAGGATCGGTTTCCGAGTATTCCTGAGACTTCACATCGGGCAATGGAAATTGCACATCTGCACCAAATTCGGTGACGTTGAAGTAGCTGAGCACATGAAACCCACGGCTATGCATATTGGCCGAATACTGGCGCATGCGCGCAATCGTTTGCGGGTAGTTGCCATAAGACATCCATTCCTCATCGTTCGGCACATCCGGCAAAAACATACCCATGTAAGGGAAGTCGAAACTAGCTTTCCAATTCACTTTAAAAGCCATTTTCTGCAACTTCTTTTCATCAAACTCGACTTCGTGCGTGGAATAAGCTCCTGTTCCGGCAATATCTTGGGTAATGGACAGCGGTGAATGAAAGTATTGAGGGTAACGCTCGGTCATATTGCGCAAACTGCCCCGCCAATCGTTCTCGTGCGTAAACAAATCGGCTGAAAAACGAAGTGGTCGCCCCTTTTCGAAACGATAAAACATGCGCGTAAATCTGTAAGTGCCTTCTTTGTCCGTATCCAAAAACACATCCAATAGCGGTTCTTCCGGCGAAAGAGCGAACGTCAAACCAAAATCGGAAGATGCATGAAAAGCACTAACCAGCGGCATACAAATGAGATCGTTCATAAATGGGCTAAATCCGAGACGTGGGTTATCTTCTTCAAAATAGGGAGCACCGTACCAAAAGCGGCGACTTTCCACCTTCCTCGGAATAAGCGGATCCTGCCACGAAAACCGCAAATCTTTTACAGCGTCCAAATCGGCATTGGCAACGGCCCACGGATCGCCTACTGTGTCTGGACCGTCCGGACGATGATCGGCCCACGTGGCCCAATAATTCGGCCACTCCTTTGAATCGCAGCGTATTTCCGAAATAACAGGTGTCGTAAACGGCTCTTCACAGTCCGTCCACAACTCCGTCTCCCATCGCATCCCTGAGCTAGATGGCTGAAAACGTTCGGTCATTTGTACATCGCGTTTGTTCGCGTTATCTGCAAACGTTCTTCGGCGGATGATCCCGCCTCCTGATGTTGCCCAACTTTCCGATGTTGTAACGATAAATCCGTCCAGCAGCGTGGTGGCTTCAATCGCTTGCTCCTCCGTTCCGAACTTGAGCTGTACATTTGGCAACGCTATTGTTTTCATATCTACACGCAGCTTCATTCCCTGACTCCTTCCTTTTATTGACTACCATCAGTATAGTAGGAAGAGCGTCAGAAGTATTTAGACGGTAACTCTTTTTGGTATCCAAAATCCCACTCAAATGAAATATGTTTTACTCTAGTTTATTTATCACTAAAGAAGAACAAAAACGAATCTTGGCGTGCGGAGCAAGTAAACAGATAAAGCCTCTATTCCTCACACTCGGAATAGAGGCTTATTATTTCACACTCAAAGGAGCAAAATCTCTCCAATCAAGAACTCACTAGCCAAACGCGTTAACATTGTCAGCCTGAAGTTTGTCCGAGAGTCTAATCATTCCAAAATGTGACTCAGGCAAGCAATTGGCCTCATCCCGACGACAAGTTTGCCGTCCTGCACATAGCCTTCCTCTCGACCCTCCAGCTCGCTGATCAGCCGCTTTCTCCACCGGTCTACAGTCGCCTTGTATGACGGGTTAAGCGCTAGGTTCGTACATTCCTGAGGATCAGCGGTCAAATCGAAAAAGTGTTCGACGCCGGTCTGAGAGTACCAAATATACTTCTCCCGGCCGTCAGTCACATACTGGTTGGAGAAGGATTCGTACGGATGCTCTCCGTGGATGTAGTCTCGCCAAGTAGGACTCTCTCCTCTGCATAACGGCAAAACGCTCGAGCCTTCCACCGTGCCCGGAATATCGGCGCTTGCGACGTCAAGCAGGGTTGGCATAAGATCGCGCAACTCCGTTACCGCCTCCGACCTGCTTCCGGCCTTCAGTCCCAAACGACCGGTCGGGTCGCATACAATGAACGGTACTTTAGTGCTGCCTTCGTATGGAACCGATTTACGATAGAAATGGTGGTCGCCCATCATTTCCCCATGATCCGATGCGAAAACGATGACGGTATCGCGTTGAACCCCATATTCCTGCAAAGCGTTAATCAGCCTGCCGATCTGATCGTCCAAGTGAGTAATCAACGCGTAATAGCCGGCGCGTGCGCGGTCCAATCTGCGTTTCGACTGCTTGCCGAATATCGGCGTCGGATCGTACGCACCGTGCTCCGCTTGGTCGTGATCGACCCAATCGCCGACGGGTGGCTCCGGCATATCGGCCCCCAGGTACATGTCCAAATATGCTTGCGGCGGATCCAGAGGCGAATGCGGTCGTACGAACGAGCTCCATAGGAAGAACGGTTTACCCGGGTCGCGCCGCCGGAGAAAGTCAATCGACTGGGTCGCGACCCAATTCGTCGGATGAAACTGTTCAGCTAAATGCCAAGGCCGGGTCATCGACGAAGAGTTGCAATCAAGGCCGTTGTCGGTAATGTCCAGTTCGGCTCCCGCCGTCTGTCTGAGCCACTGCAAATAATCGTCGCATTGATTAAAATGCTTGTCGTATGAGTTCTCGCTCTGTTGACGGTAGTGATGCATATAGCCGTCATGCAGCACCACATTGTGGAAGCCGCACAGGTTGCGGACCGGATACACGTGCATTTTGCCGACACATTGGGTGTGGTACCCCGCTTTCGTCAGTTCTCCCGCGAGCGTGTGCTCGTAATGCCACGGAACCCGATCTTGATATCCGACCCGGCCGTGCGACCGCTGGCTCATCCCGGTCATGATCGCGGCTCTCGCCGGAACGCACGTCGGCGTCGCGGAATATGCGTTGCGGAACAAAACGCCGGTTTGTACTAAACGGTCCAAATTCGGCGTTTCCACGATCGGATGGCCAAGGATGCTCAAGCAATCCCAGCGCATCTGATCAACCGTAATGAATAAAATATTTGGTTTCATACCAGACCCTCCTTTACTTTTCATTAGTATAGAATGAAGTGCATCCGAAGTATTTAGACCCTAACTCTTTTTAGTATCCATAATCCCACTCAAATGAAATATATTTTGCTCTGGTTTATTTATCACTAAGGAAGAACAAAATTGGCTCAAACTGATGCCTGTCTCCTTCTTGAACATTTTGCTGAAAGCGTGCACATCTTGATATCCGACGACTTCAGCAATTTCGCTAATGGACATTTTCGACTCCAACGCCAGCTGCTTTGCTTTTCGGACTCGGAGCAATCTAATATGTTCAAAAGGTGTAACCTGAAACAGCTCTCTATATTGATTAATGAGATGATTTCGGCTAAATCCGGAAATCTGCTCCAATTTTTCTAACGTGATTTCTTCCGCATAATGCTGCTGTATAAAGTGCTCGACCCGCTGCATGTTGGTCTTGCTCTTGAGTTTTTTGGGCGATGGAGATTTAGGTTCCTCGGCGTACAGAATAAGCTGTGCAATAATGAGAGAGAGCAAACCTTGCGCTGTCAACTGGCTGGAATGGCTCGACTGGCGAATTAGGGCCGGAATTTGGGTCAAATATTGCACGAGGGGCTCATCCAGAAACAATCCGACATCATTCGTTCCTTTCAGAAGCTCTTTAAGCGGAAAATCGGTTTCCCCGAAATGAAAAACGAGCGAAATACACACATAGGGATCCCCCGGAATCGTTGTGACACTGTGAGACTGATAGGGATAAACAACAACCAAATCCCCCCTCTTCGTCGTGAACTTGCGGCCCTCGATTTCAAATACGGCCGATCCTTGCACGGCATATTGAAATTGGTATTGCAAAAATTGGCGTCTCGGATGCTCCCAGCCCTCTTTGGCATGAAAAATGTGTGCGAGCGTAATGTACGGCGGGTAGGACAAATGGTTCAAATACGGCAATGATTCCTTTGGAGTCATCGTTTCCAATGTTTGCACGAATAAGCCTCCTTTGTTTAGAGCAAGTCAAAAAAGGAGAACTTGCATGTATTCACTACAAGTAGGATTACATGCAAAGTTCCCCAATTTTACGGATGTACATGATTACTTAGGCTTGAATTATTTACTAGTAGCTTTCCAAGCATCCAATTGCTTTTGCTTCTCAGCGATAATTTTGTCGGAACCTGCTTTTTTCAACTTATCCAGGAATTGCGGCAAGTATTTATCTGGGTCAACGGAACCGGTGGAGATCGCATAATAAAGTTCATCGATGGCAGCGTCAACATTTGCCTTCTCTGCTTTAACAGGCGTAAAGTCAAATACGAAACCTAGTGCATTGGAAGGGTTCGCGTTTTTATTGAGATCTACCCACATTTGTGTAAACTTCTGATCGTTTCCTTTCGGGTCGCCGTCTGATAAATAGCTGAGCGTCATGTTGCCAAACTCCCAAGGGGAACCCATTTGGAAGCCGCTGTCTTTAATCGCTTCAATTCGGTTATCCGCGACTTTCTTGTAATGCTTACCTTCAACTCCCCAGACCAGCGTGTTGTAAATTTCTTTATCGGTGTTAAGCAGATTGAGCAGCATCATGGCTCTTTCTTTGTTTGGCGAATTCGCAGAGATTGCCGTCATCGTTGCTGCAGCCTTATCAGTTGTAAGAAGCGGCTTCACGAACTGGAAATCGTAAGACTGTGTAGCAGGATTAGGACCAGACATTCTACCTGTTGCATCCATACCCGCTGCTGCAAAGGCCACGGAGTCAATATCGATTTGACCTAGAGCTAAGGCGTTCTTTCCAGCTTTACTATCGGCAGTAGTATCTTTCAAGGTAGCCGCGTCTTTCCGTAAATATCCTTTACTGAACCAATCTCTCATCATCGTAATATACGCTTTGAATTCTGGCGTTTCATATTGATTGACAACCTTACTTCCATCTTTTAGATACAAATCTCCCGGGGTCTTCGAATCGCCTAATGTTTCAAGTCCGAACATCGGYGGAGCCGTTAGGAAAGGATCGACCGGTTGGGAATATGCCCACGGTATCAGATYAGGCTCGTTCTTCTTCACCGTTTCCAAGAAAGGCGTCAGGTCAGATAACTTGGTCACGGACTTCCAATCTAGTTTGTACTTATCTGCTAMCGTTTTCTGTATGAGATAGCCGTATCCTGCGGTCGATTGTTGGAAGACAGGTACGCCATATGTTTTTCCTTTCACCTTAACTGCATTCCAGAACATATCTGGAATCCCTTTCTTCATATCCGGATATTTGGCAATTAAATCATCCAACGGTGCATAAGCGCCATTCGCGACATTTTGAAAGTAATTGTTGAAGCCTGCTGCTGTCCAAACGAGATCGTAAGGTTCACCAGAAGCCATGCTAACTTTCATTTTTTCTTCGTAAACCCCCCAATCAATGCCCTTAAGGTGAACCGTCGCATTAATTTTCGGCTTAACGAGCTTATTCAGGGCATCTTCTACGGTCTGCATATCTTTCTGAGGCCCAGCCGGGAAATAGTACGTAAGTTCAACTGGCGCTAATGGGGTTGCTGTTGGTTGAGCTGTTTGAGCTGCCGCCGTACTCGGCGCAGGAGTTGCAGATGGCGTTGACTCAGCCTTTGGTGAGCTGCACCCCGTAATTGCGACAGAGATACCAATACTCAACATAACAAGGGAACGTTTCATTTTCTTTGATTTGTTCATTGTTTGACCTCCATATTTGTTTTTATATGCTTAACGGGTTGAAACCCGGCAAAGCCAATCTTTAAGATTTCACTGCGCCTAAAGTAAGGCCTTTAACGAAGAATTTCTGTAAGAAAGGGTAAGCGAGAATAATCGGCCCAACGGATAGGACGCATGTTGCCATTCTGGCTGTCTCGTCTGGTTGGGCAAGTGCGGCTTTCGCTGTTAACGTATTGGCTTGAAGGAACGCGATGTTGTTCATGATCGATTGAAGGAGAAACTGCAGCGTATACAGCTTGCCGCTCTCGACGAATAAGGCGGCAGTAAACCAATCGTTCCAAAAAAATACAGCTGTGAAAAGACCGATGGTTGCGAGCACTGGCGTCGATAAGGGGAGTACCAGCCTTAAGAAGGTATGAAACTCTCCTGAACCGTCAATTCTAGCAGATTCTATAATCGATTCAGGGATTGTATGCGTAAAGAAATTTCTCATAATCAACACATTTACTGAAGACACCAAGTACGGTATGAAAAGCACATAGATCGTATCTTTCAGATGAAGGTATTTCGAGAGCAGTATATACCACGGCACTAATCCTCCACTGAACAGTAGGCAGAATACGACCATGAAGGACACGATGTTTCTATACTTCACTTCTTTTCTTGAAAGACTATAGGCAAACAAGGACGAGATCATAAGATGCAATATCGTACCGACGAGTGTTACGATGATAGTAACGGCATAGGCTCTTAGTATGGGAGAATTACCGTTCAGAATATATTCGTAAGCGTTTAAACTAAATTTCAAGGGAATCAACCTATAGCCAGACTGGAAAATCGACTGCTCATCGGATAGAGAAACAGAAAGTACAACCAGCAATGGAATCAGGCATAGTGCGCAATACACCATGAAAATACTATTAAGAATAAAATTAGGTAACGTAAGCCGTTTGGTCATCTTGTCATCCCCCTAGAACAATGCACTGTCACGATCATAAAGTCTTATCAAAAAGTTGGATACAAGTACGAGGATAAATCCAACACAAGATTGGTACAGCCCTACAGCGGACGACATGCCGAAGTCACTCATACTTTTCAAAGATCTGTAAACGTACGTATCGATGACATTCGTGGCACTGAACAACACGCCTGACTCCTTAGGCAGATTATAGAACATTCCCCAATCCCCAAAGGCGGCGTAAAAAATTTTCCCCGCTTGCAGCAGCAGCAATGTGAGCGTGATCGGAGCCAGCATCGGAATCGTAATCTTGATGGCTTGCTGGAACTTGTTTGCCCCATCCATTTTGGCAGCCTCATAATACTCCGTGGAAATCCCTGCTATTCCTGCTGCAAAAATGACCGAGAAATAACCAACATTTTTCCATACATAGCTTGCTGGTAATATAAACCACCAATAGAACGGTTCGGAATACCATTGAATAGGATCAACACCAAACTGTGCTAGCAGACTGTTAATTAGGCCTTTGTCCATACTTAGGAATKAGTAAAGCAAATATTCAGCTACTACCCAGGACAAGAGAAAAGGAAGGAGCAAAATGCTTTTGTAAGCTCCTGCTAGAAAGCGATTGCCGATTTCATTGATGAGAATCGCAATGACAAGCGATAAACCAAGACCAAATACAATGAAGATCAGGTTGTAGACGATTGTATTGAATGTAATTTGAAATAGGGCATCGGATTGGAAGAGAAACTTGAAATTCTCGAAACCAATCCATTTACTCTTTAGAAGCCCTTTAATCGGGTTATATTGTTGAAACGCAATGACAACCCCGAGCATGGGTAGGTAATACATGACAATGATGAAGATCAATCCGGGAAGCATCATGAGATAAAAGATTTTGTTTTTAATTAGTTCGCTTATGACGGGTATGACAGGCGCTCTCTTATTTATGGTTGTTTTCGATTCCACAAGCATTCTCCTTTGCGTGACGGCCATGATTTGATGTTCCTATCATAAGTCGGATATGAACGATCTGAATACAGAAAAAAACCATCAAAACACCGATTTTTAATAAAAATAGGACTACAATAACTGATCAAATCTCTGAAAAATGAACCAAGATGGGAAAATTGCACTTTAAATGCGAAAAAAAGCCGATCCCTTACAACCAAGGATCGGCCTGTTCCAGTCTAGCTATGTGATTTCAACTCCTCCATATAGTCAGACAGATGAATGACCTTGCTTTCCAAACGCGACTTCTCTGCAGCGAACGCCATCAGATGGCTTTGCACTGAAATCCGCGCGCCCGTAAGTCCGGCTACTTTGCCGTCATTTTCCACCAGCCGTACAAAGTCACGCATAATGCCGTCGTCGCCGCCCCCATGCCCTTCGATTATCGAATCGATTTCGATGATCTTGGTCTCTCCGGTAATAAAACTGCTCAGTTCAATCATGTTTTTTTCCATTGAAGCGCGAATTTGTCCTCGTGTGCCCATTAGCTTCATCGTTCGGCCGCCTTCTTTCGTGAACGCGCACATCGTGAAGGCTACCGTTACTTCATTGGCAAACTCCAAGTTGACCACCTGATGATCCACGACGTTGTTGTCGCAATGAAACACGCATCGGCCATACGGACCGTCCTTCAACACTTTTAGCACGCCTTCATAGCTGTCGTCGTTGCTGATGATCCGACGCCGGAACATCGTTTCCCAGTCATCTTTTTCCAAATAAATTTTGGGCGCATAGTACGGACATTCATCTTGCACGGGACAGCCGTCCAAACAAAACTTCGGCGCTCCCTCCGGCGCACTCTCGGAACGAAAATGCGTCAGCGATCCGAACGAGGATACCTTCGTGCAATCAGCCCCCGCCAGCCAGAGCAAAATATCCATATCGTGGCAGCTTTTCGCTAAGATCATCGGACTGGAAGTTTCAGAGTTACGCCAGTTGCCACGTACAAAACTGTGCGATTGATGCCGATACTCGACATTTTCGGTATGCTGAATCGAAACAAGCCGTCCTATCTCGCCATCTTCCAGCAGTTGCTTCATTCTTTGGTAAAAAGGTGTGTACCGCAGCACGTGGCAAATGGAAAACACACGGTCGTATTTCTCTGCATATTGGCCCATAATGACACATTCTTGCGGATCAGGAGACATTGGCTTTTCCAACAGTACGTGATAGCCTTTCTCCAACGCTTTAATAGCTGGCTCAAAGTGCATTTGGTCCTGCGTGCAAATGAGAATGGCATCGGCCAGCTTCGGCCCAGAGAGCAGTTGCTCCCAGCTTTCGAACGCATGCGAATTTTCTATGCCGTGCGCTTGCTGGAATCGTTCTTTTCGCACCGGATCCATCTCGGCCACCGCTACGAACTTCACTTCTTGCGGATGTTTCAATGCATAAGTAGCGTACGAATCCGCGCCTCGTTGTCCGGCGCCGATCAAAGCTGCAGTAATCGATGTCATTTTGAATTATTCTCCTTTTGCATGTATGTTTTAACGATTCGGTATAACCAGCAAATGCATGAATTGTTTCGCCGCCAGCACAACATTTAGCGTGCTTTGCCCAACATCGGCCAGTTCCTCTTGAATTTCTTCCAATACGTTGGTGCGATAAGCGGATTTAATAGAGGAAGATGGGAAATGAACCTTAGCTTCTACCTTCTCTTGCTTGCAATTGCTCAGCCGCAGCACGACCCCTGTTCCGTCACTCGACAGCCCCACATGAAACACTTGAATGCCTTCACCGTTGACTTGCAACAGCTGATCGGCTTCCTCTTCGCTGCAGTGAACAGCAGGTACAGTGTACATCTGCGACACTCCCTTTACGGCGGTTTCCAGAACAGCCGCAGCGTCGAACTTTTGGAACGTAGAAAGTCTATAAGTAAAAGTCGAGAATCCTGGCTGACGCGCCCGGAAATTGGTTTCCCAGTAGTTGTTCATTGGCCACGCCAGCAGAAGAGGGTGCGGTTTCTTCAAAATACTTTTTTGTTCTTTGCCAAAATTAAAGTCTCCCACCTGAACGAGAGGCGCATCCGGACAAACTAACGTAACGCCATGCTCGCCGTCATAAACCGAAACACTTTTATCGATGGTTATATAATCACGGCTGACGCCAGGCAATTGCTCGGCATCCAATTCGACGAGTGTTCCGGCCGTATCATAATGACAGCGCCACGCTTTGACGTTTAGCGGAATGGCAAAATAAGTGCCTTCCGGCGTCGTGATGTCCTGCTTGTAGAAAGAAGCTTTCATCTCGATATCCGGCCGATAGCTGAAAAACGTGAATCTTTGCTCGAATTGGTCGACGCCAGGCGCTTCGAACGCAACGATTAGCGAGGCGGAATGTGCGCTTCGTTCGATACGGCAAGAAGTCATCGCTGTATAGCTTCGTCTTATCGCCTTCCATTCGTGATTCCAACAGCTGATGCTGTTGTGCACTTTCTCCTGATCGGCTTGAAAGAAAACACTGCGGTGATTGGGCTGGTCTGTGGTATCAATCGTTTCCTGCACATATTGAAATAGACTCCACGGACTGCTTTGATCAACGACTTCCCAGTTTTGCACTTTGTCATATAAACTCGTGATTTGCCCTGTCGACCGATCGAAAGTACACCTGTGGAACGGTGTTTCAATACAGTCAGCTTCAAGGGTTATCATGTCATCGAAAGGCGCCTCAATTAGCGTTTGAAGCGGTATTTTGCGCCAACTGAACGGAGGCAGCTCTACTACCCCATAGCTGACATCGGCATGATTGACTTCGTTATTCATAAGTACATGACGCATACGGTCTGCGCTTAGGTGCTTTCCTTTTACTCTGAAGCTGGACGGTATACGAATCGGATGCTTGACGGTAACCGAAGAAGGGTTAAAAACGAGCACGCCCTGAGGCTCTTGCGATTGTAGCGGATTATTCGCCAACTTCTCCATCCGATCGCCTAGCAAATAACCAGTCAAGCTATTGCCGAGATAAGCATAATGAGCTTTATGCATCCATTGAATATCCACGTTCTGATGATCTGGCTGCGTCACCGAGTTGAATGCGCCCCACGTATGCTCGTCGTATAAATCGATCCCTTCAAACGCTTGCTTCAGGGGCCCGGCGCCTGCGACATCTGTCTCGCTTTGAAAGGCACTCAACAACTCGACTGCTTTCATACCTTGCTTCGTATGACGATTCAACTTCGTTTCCTTGGCGGAGCTGCCTGAACCGAAGTTCCAATAATCCGTCCAATCACCGCCGTGAACCGGAAGCTGGTCGGCTTGCTTTTTGACACGGGCCATCAGCTGCTCTGGCGTGACATATGAAATCGTCAATCCGCGCTTTTCCGCGTTCCAACGTTTAATCAATTCCGGCAAATCCTGGTCGGGAGGACTGTTGTCACAAAGCGGCAAGTTGGTCGCCGACAAATAAATAAAATCAAACGGATAATCTGGATCGGCATCTATTTTATTTAAGTACTTAGTTAATCCTTCCGCCATTACATCCGTATTTCTCTCATTGACTTTGCCTATTTCACTAAACAACGCATACTGCTCGCCGTTAAATGTCAGCAGCTTACGATCATCCGGCGTTTGCCAATGAAATGCACCCGGCCTTTTGAAAGGGATGCCTCCAAAATGCGCATTAATTCCCATAATAAAAAATTCAACTCCAGCATCTAGGAGCAATTGACTATATGTCCATGGCTGACCGTTGATATCGTGATGAATCGCCGTGTTAATCGGAACCCCGAATCTGCTGCGCAACTCTCGAATAGGCTGCAACATGCGGGCAGCTTGCTCTGCAGATACGAGCGGAGACGTATGCAAGTAAGAAGCCGATACGCTTAATTGGCCTTTGCGTAAGTAATAGCTAAACTGCTGGATCTGTTTGTCACTTGCCGTTTCCAGCCAACGCAGAACCGGATAGCTGGATTCACACGTCCAGCGAAATTGATTTTCCTCAGCCCAATCCTCAGTTAACGCGCACATTTGCAGCGCCTGATCAATGTACTTTTTTTGCAACTCCAATAAAATCGGTTGTGCATGCGTATAGCCGATATCCAAGTGGCTGTGGTGCAGAACGAGTACGTCTTTGATTTTTGACATCTTCTTCTCTCCTAACAAGTCATAGAAATAATAACTAAGTTCAAATATCTTAAAAACATAATCACTGCAATTGAAAAAAAAGAGCATTCACCGAAATTTAATTTCATGGAGAATGCTCTTAGAGAACTAATCTAGTTTTGAGACAATATATATTGCGCGTCTCGAAGCAGATATGCTGCAGCTTCGATTGAAATGTGTTTCCCGGTTTGCGCCTGTACATGATTCACAAAACTATTCAAATTATTTCCCGCCAACATCGCCTGTAGACTATTTGCTATGCCGATACTATCAATCAGTATACTGTTGTCAATCTGTTCGCTGTTAGCAAAGTGTGTGACCAATGCCTTTATGGAATCGATGCTAGCGACCGTTTGGAATTGAACGGTCTTGCTTCCCACATTACCTGCTAAGTCACTGAAAGATACAATAAACGTATGCATGCCTAGAGGCAACGTATAAAGCGGGATTGAAGTTCCGATTTGGTATTGATGCGAATCGAGCTCAACCGTGGTTTTATTTCCGTCCACACCGGACAAGATATCAGCCAATGTAATTTGAAGTGCCAAAGCACCGGAGTCTTCATAGTTTTTACCATCCTCAGGCAGGGATACAACAATATCAGGAGCGGTCTTGTCGATGCTAATGGAAACCGTATGCTCTTGTTCCGCGTTACCCGCGTGATCAACACTCCAATAAACGAGTGTATGAATTCCCTCTGAATTAAACTCTATCGTTTTGCCGCTTTGTTGTTCGCCTCCATCCACCTTAAAGTAAGTTGCTGCTATTCCTGAAGTGGAGTCAATAGCGTTTAACGTGACCGTCTTATCAGTTTTGTACCATCCGGAACGGGCATCGTCTGTTGTAACCGGAGCTGTAAAATCAATGATGACATCATAGGAACCTTGTACGGCTGAACCGTCTGCAGCTGTTGCGATCACTTTCACTATTCCTTCTTGTTTAGCCGTAAGTAATCCATTGGCATCCACCGTCGCTTTATCTGTTAACGTGACGCCATCTGCTTCAAAAACGCTCCAATTTACACTTTTATTGGTGGTGTTTGGTGGAAGCACATCAGCATGCAATTGCAATGTCCCATCCTTACTGTTAATCGCATTCGCTCCACCTTCACCGCTTACTGAGATCGAAGATGCCAGTATTTGCGGAGCTGTAAACACCTGCGCTTCAACCCAACTATCAGAATTAATTTTATTGTTTCCGTTTATCCAAAATCTAGCATATCTTGCATTGACTTTAGAAAATGAAATAACTTTCCCCGAGGCTGATTCCGCATATTCGGAATCCGTACCTGCTCCTAGTCCTGCTGAATTATTCGCATCATTGTTAAACACCGTTGTAACACCATTTCTGAAAGTCGGATCATTGGATAATTGAACGATAACGTCTCGGAATATTCTCCCATCCGCGAAATAATGCCATAGCTTAATTTTATCAACATCATAGTTTTGTCCGAAGTCAATCTGCATCCAACCTAGTCCAGCCGCATTCGTACCAACCCAATTGTTAGAATTATTGCTTAAGCCGTCCGTTGCATAAGCAGCCGACTGTGAAAAGGGTCCGCTAAAGGTTGGAGTTTTCCCTAATGCAACATTAATTGGAGGCGGTGTAAAACTAATGATGATATTACTGGAGCCCTGTATGCCGGTTCCGTCAGTTGTTGTCGCAACCACTTTCACTGTCCCATTTTTTTTAGCTGTAAGTAACCCATTGGCGTCAATCACTGCTTTATCCGTTGGCGTTACGCCATTAGCTTCAAAAACACGCCAAATGATATTACTATTTGCGCCAGTTGGCTGTACTGCAGCCTGCATTTGCAGAGTGCCATCACTGACAGTGATGGTATTCGCGCCGCCCACGCCACTTACAGAGATCGATGAAGCAGGCGTTTGTGAAACAGAATAGACCTGCGCGTCAACCCAACTATTGGCATTAATTTTTGAGTTACCATTCGCCCAAAACCTTGCATATCTGGCATTTATTTTTGTAAACGTCATTGTCTTTCCTGCAGCCGATTCTGCATATTCGGAATCCGTACCCACGCCTTGACCTGCTGAATTATTCGTATCATTGTTAAACACCGTCGTAACTCCGCTGCTGAATGTCGGATCATTGGATAATTGAACAATGACGTCGTGATACGTTCTTCCATCGGCGAAATACTGCCACAACTTAATTTTATCAACATCATAGCTTTGACCGAAGTCGACCTGCATCCAACCGAGTCCTGTCGTAGTAAGACCTACCCAAGCGTTCGAATTGTTGCTCACCCCATCGGTTCCATTTTCCGCCTCTTGGGCAATCGGTGAGCTAAAAGTCGGAACTTTATCCAATGCAACATTGATTGGAAGACTGAAGTCTGGCGTATATACGGCCGTATTTCCTACGAATACGTCCTCAGGCGCACCTAGAGGAGCTCCTGAACTGTCCGTTTGCTGCAAGCGCCATTTGACACCTGGTTCCACGACATTCAATGTCCAATAAGAATTTTTGGACCGCATTCTTACGCGTTGGTCTTGCGTGAAAGCTCCTAAATTTCTAGCTGTTTCCCATTGTTTAATTTTATCTATAAACACACTTTGGTTGGCCAAACTGCCTACGCTAGTTTGGAAGCCGGCTCCTGCATTCCAGCTTGCCATTTTAGACAAATAATATTCGAGCGTTACGGTATTGTAATTGCTCAAATAAAGCCACCCGATCATCTCAGGTAATAAGTTGCGTTGCATGTATTCCATGTTCGTGTAGAGCTGCGAGATGCTAGTATTGGATTCACCCCAACTTACTCTCGTTACATAATCCCAAAGATTAGCTGACATCCCGCTGGCTTCCGTAATGAAATCATTCGGATTAGTCAAATTGTTATACATATTGGACACGATCTGACTCATGCCGTAATTATCGTAACCTGAAAGCATTGCAGCTTCTAAACCGTCAAACGACATGGCTCTAATTCCCGTATTATTATAGGCTGTTGCCATACGCTGTGAAATCGCATTAATCAATTCGGTTCCTGCTGCTAATCCGCCATATTGGTTGACCCACAATCTGGATACCTCMTGACCCGCTGAATACGACGACGCCGAAGTTCCATGAATATGACGAGCTACGCTTAGCCTCCATTCCGCCTGGCTGATCTGTGTTGTTGCAGAATAGCTAAGCAATTCATTATTGATCCGAATCTTATTTCCAAAGCCACTGACAAAAGGGTCTAGGCTGCTTACATAAATATCTGTGCTCGTTGCATCCAGGCTTCTCGTCAGTGTTGCGCTTCCTGCGGTGGCAAGTCCTGAATCTGGTGTAGGGGTCACGTAGCCGTCAGAGGTATCAATAAAATTGGACAACGTATGAACGCCGTATTTAATACCATACGTTGCAGCTGTGTTGACTGTTTGCTGCACACCCGCATCTGTTCCGCCTAATTTGGACTTAAACTGAAGATGACCATTGGTGTTCCAAGGACCCCCTGCTCCTTCAAGGGAATAAACATAATTCAAACCGGCATTTTTCGCATATTGTGCAGCCTGTGCCATATTGGACGAAGAGATGTCACCTAAGACTAAAAAGGACTGGGACGATTTTTGCGATTGTCTAGTCCACTCACCATCGAGGGTTGGATGAAACAATCCTTCTCCTGTCTGGATACTGGAAATCGTATTCAAAATATTCGACTTCGCCGTACCGTACAGGGCGATTTTCGAGCCTTGCAATTGACCGTCCGATCCTGCTAACGGCGCAACGGGTTGGTTCGGCTTCTGATATCCAACATTCCGGTATCTAACTTTCGTGTGATCATACGTATATGATTGAAGCAAGCTCCCCCAAGAGGTACGCGCAGCGCTGTTCCACATGAAAGGCATTCTGTCTGGGCCAATAGACGTATGGGTAAGGTTCATATATTCAATCGGCCACCCGCCGATTGTCTTAATGTTCAATTGTTTAATTCCAATTGCAAAATTATCGTCGTAGGCAGCGCCTAGCGATTCGCCGACCGTTTGACTGATCGTAGTAGCAATTGGTCMCCATAGTACAATTTGAACGTCTACACCGTCGGGCGCAGTGACGGAGGTAACCTCGAATGTCGCGTAATCTGATTTGGATTGAACCTTAACGACGACTTGAATGTTTTTGGGATCGAACTGGAAGGAATAACTGCTCGTTGATGATTCGTAACTCATGGAAGTAGGTAATTGCTCCGCACCATCGGCTACGAGCTTGAACAAATAAGATGGATGATTGCTTTCTCCATACTCGGCATTGTTAATCTTGCTCTTTAAGCTTGTGATTTGACCTGAGTCATTTAATGAGATGATTAATTGTCCCGCATCAATTTGATACGGCGATGAGGCAGATGCGGTAGTCGATCCGACGCCACCATAACCAATTGTTGTAAAAAGAAATACAAATATGAAGCAATATACTAAAAATTTATTTCTCATAAGTACACCTCATTATTTGAATTTGAAGATCAACTTTTAGAATATGAGCAGTTATTACCGTCTTTGCCAACCTTGTATTTTTTTAACTGAAATACTAGAATCCTCGTCCTAAGAGTAATTAGTTGCTAACCACCTTCTTTCAAGGATTGATATCGCTTACAATGATCACTTATACTTAAGATAACACCACCTATTATCGGAAGGAATGTGCTACATGCCAAAGTTTTTGGACTATATGATCAGCAACAATCCAATACGCATAGAGGATCCCAAAATTGATAAATCCAAATTACATATTTCAACTTTAACCATTACCGCAATGGGCCATTTACCAGGAAGGACTTTGCAACGAAAGAGTACCACATTCGACAGCTGGGCATTTCTATATATTGTCGGTGGAATAGGCTATTATCAGGTGAATGATGGCCCGGTGCAGCAAGTAGAAGCAGGCAGCCTGTTTTTTGTATATCCTGGTGCTGTATTTCATTATGGGCCTGAAGATCAAGGATACTGGGACGAATATCATATACGATTTGAAGGCAGTCGAATTGGGGAGTGGCTTGAGCGGTGGCTTTATGATACGGATACTGTCAAACAAGTTGGAATGACTGAAATGGTAGTCAATAAGCTTGAAGTCATTTTCTCCCTATTAGAGAGCGGAGTTCCTATAAATGTAGACCGCAGTTCATTAATGTTGGAATCACTTCTATTCGAATGTATCCTGAATGCTGACAAGCCGCAGCAAAAATTAACAAAACAAAATATTAATCAAGTAGTCGAGGATATTGCGGGAACGATTTATCAATCCTTAGATGCAAATATAATTGCCAAACGCAACCATATATCGATTCCAACATTAAGGAGAATGATTAGTCAGTATTCGGGTTATCCGTTTAATGAATATGTGCATCGTTTGAAAATTTCCGAAGCCAAACGTCTTCTGCTTAACACAGATTGGCCAATTCATGAAGTATCTGATGCTTTATGTTATAAAGATGTTTATTACTTTTCAAGAGTATTTAAGAAGTATGCAGGGATTTCCCCGCACAATTATCGCAAGAGCATTTAGGTCACCCCAATATTTACCAATAAAAGAACCCCCGAAATAATCCTACGAATCGTAGAATATTTGGGAGTTCTCAGTAATTTGAACCAGCTTATTTGTTTATCGCTTTCCAAGCATCCAATTGCTTCTGCTTCTCAGCAATAATATTATCGGAGCCTGCCTTTTTCAACTTATCCAGGAATAGTGGCAAATACTTCTCAGGGTCTACAGAACCACTCGCGATCGCATAATAAAGTTCATCGATGACAGCGTCAACATTAGCCTTCTCTGCTTTAACCGATGTAAAGTCAAATACGAATCCCAGTGCAATTGAAGGTTTTGCGTTTTTATTGAGATCTACCCACATTTGTGTATACTTCTGATCGTTTCCTTTTGGATCACCCTCTGACAAATAAGAGAGTGACATATTGCCGAACTCCCAAGGAGAACCCAATTGAAAGCCGCTGTCTCTAATCATTTCGATTCGGTTATCCGCAACTTTCTTGTAATGCTTACCCTCAACGCCCCAAACCAGTGTGTTGTAAATTTCTTTGTCGGTGTTAAGCAGATTTAGGAGCATCATGGCTCTTTCTTTGTTTGGCGAATTCGCAGAGATCGCTGTCATGGTTGCTGCAGCTTTATCGGTTGTGAGCAGCGGCTTCACGAACTGGAAGTCGTAAGACTTGGTATCTGGATTTGCGTAAGACATCCTTCCTGGCGCATCCATGCTAGCTGCTGCAAAGGCCACGGAGTCAATATCGATCTGGCCTAAAGCTAGGGCGCCATTTCCAGCTTTACTACCGGCCGTAGYATCTTTCAAGRTAGCYGCGTCTTTCCGTAAATATCCTTTCGTGAACCAGTCTCTCATCATCGTGATATAGGCTTTGAATTCTGGCGTTTCGTATTGATTTACAACCTTACTTCCATCTTTTAGATACAAATCTCCTGGGGTCTTCGAATCTCCTAAAGTTTCAAGCCCGAACATCGGCGGAGCCGAAAGGAAAGGATCGACCGGTTGGGAATATACCCAAGGTATTAAATTGGGCTCGTTTTTCTTGACCGTTTCCAGGAATGGCGTCAGGTCCGATAACTTGGTCACAGACTTCCAATCTAGTCTGTACTTATCTGCTACTGCTTTCTGTATGAGGTAGCCGTATCCTGTGGTCGATTGTTGGAAGACTGGCACTCCATAAATTTCCCCTTTCACCTTAACAGCATTCCAGAACATATCTGGAATAACTTTCTTCATGTCAGGGTATTTGGCAATCAAATCATCTAACGGCGCATAAGCGCCATTCGCCACATTTTTAAAGTAATTGTTAAAGCCCGCTCCTGTCCATACGAGATCATAGGGTTCGCCAGAAGCCATGTTGACTTTCATTTTCTCTTCATAAACACCCCAATCAATCAGTTTCAGGTGAACGGTGGCGTTGATTTTTGGCTTGATGAGCTTATTAACAGCATCTTCTACAGATTGCAAATCCTTCTGAGGCGCGTTCGGGAAGTAATACGTAAGTTCAACTGGCGCTAATGGTGTTGCTGTAAGTTGAGCTGTTTGAGCTGCCCCCGAGTTGGGTGCAGGCGTAGAAGTCGTTGGTTCAGCCTTTTGAGAGCCGCATCCAGTGAGTGCAACAGAAATACCAATACTCAGCAAAACAAGCGAACGTTTCATTTCCTCTGATTTGTACATTATTTGACCTCCATGGGTAGGTAAAAAGCAAATACTAACGATATGAGTACAGAAAAAAACAGTAAACCACCGAATTTTAATAAAAATAGGTCTACAATAACTGATCAAATCTCCAAAAAATGAACCAAGATGGAAAAATCGCACTTTTAATTTGAGTTTCTATGGGGGATATAATAAAATTGATTTGCATCGTACATCCTTAGATAGAGGTGGTAGCATGTACAAAAAATTACTAATTTCATTCGTAGCAAGTATCACTGCCTTGATTATAATCCTTTCCTCGCTTTTGTACTACAACTACACTTCTTCTTCTATTGAGACTATAAAAGAAATGAAGGGAAATATTTTATCTAATATCAGCTACAGCTCTGTATACATGGATAATATTGCAAAAAAGTTTTGCCAATCTTTAATGCTTAACAATTCCATAATGTCTTTTGCATACAGCAATGAACAGGATATTCTAAATATCAGCGGTGCTATTAAAACATTGAATAATTTAACGATCCCGAACAGCTATATTTACTCTACCTATATATACAATAAAAAAATTGATACCTTTCTCACTACGAACACGTACTATGACAGTCAAGATTTTTATGATAAAGAGATCGTTACCATGTTAAAAAGTCCTCAAGCAGCCAAATCGCCAAGTTTATATCCAATCCCAAGAAAAATTCCAGTGACAAATGGTTCAAAAGTAAGCGATATCAATGTATACACCTATCTTTTGTTTGATACAAATAATAACAAAAGCGACTTCGACAGTGCTATCGTATTGAACGTGGATGCGGACTGGCTAAGACTCACTATCTCATCCTTGGATAACAAGATGGGGAAAGATGGGAATGAAATTTTCGCCTTGGATGACAAGGGCGATATCGTAAGCCACTACTCGCCTGATATGTTCAAGCAAAACATCTCAGATCAGAGTTATATTCGCGATGTTCTTCAAACAGCAGCCCCATCTGGAACCTTTTTTAAAACATTGCATAATAAAAAGTACGTTGTTTCCTATGTTTCTTCGGCAGAATTGAAATGGAAATTTATAAGCTTAACGCCGTATGATACATTTTTTTCAAGTGTTAAAAAGAATGGTGTAATTACCCTTGCCTTCGGTCTCATCGTTCTTATACTGGGACTATTATTTGCCTTCCTGGCATCTAAGAAGCTATACCATCCTATTGAAACGCTGACGAAGGGGATCAAACAAAAGCTGGGGCAAGATAGCAAACCGGAGAAAAACGTCGATGAGGTTAGTTTTCTCTCAACTGCTTTCAATGGCATGATCGATAAAACCATCCTGTTGGAAAATATGAAACGAAATACAGCTCCCCTTCTTAAAAATGATTTCCTGAAAAATTTAATTATTGGCCAAACGTATCTACCTCTTGAAAAAATATTGGCCAAAGAAGAAGAACTTCAAATCGATCTAAATCTTGAAAACAATCTGTTCTTGTTTATGTTAAAAATTGACTTTTATAAAGATTTCGTCGACCAGCATAATGAAAAAGACCGTTCCTTATATAAAATTGGGATTTCAAATATTGCCAGGGAAATAACAAACGAGTATTTCAGAAATGAAGTTATCGAGACTGGATTCGATCAATTTACAATTTTGGTTGATATTGGAGAACTTACTGAGGAATCAGATGCATACAGGGACATCTTTCATGACATCGTGACTAGAATCCAATTCTGTGTCGCCAAGTATTTGAACATTTCATTAACTGGAACGCTTGGATATGTAATCAATTCGCCGGATCAAATCAAATACGCGTATGAAAAAACACTTAACTTGTCCATGTATCGTATTAAACTAGGCCATTATAGCGTTATTACCTCTGAGATGTTAAATGATTTGGATGACAGCACTTTCCAATTTCCAGCATCCAAAGAAAAACAGCTCATTGATTCCCTGAAGTTAGGGAACAGTGAAGCTGCGAAAGAGGCCTACAATGACATTATTAAAGCCATGGAGCACTCCTCTTACGACACGATCTTAACATCAGTTATCTATTTGTTTTTCTCCATTTACAATTCGCTAAATCGAATCGTCGAAGGCTCACAGTCTACATTCAATGCGATTTCGATCGACTTTTTCAACAAAGTAGCTGGGTTTGAGACCTTAGAAGAAATCGAAAAAACCTTTTTCACGTTATTCGATGATATTATTCTTTTAAAGGATGGTACCAAAGATAAGAAAAAGAATATGATCGTAGATACCGTCATCGACATGATCCATGCTAACTATTCAGATAAAAACCTTACGTTAACAAGCTGCGCTGAAGCGTTGTCCATTTCTTCCGTTTACCTTGGCAAGCTGTTTAAGAATGCAACCGGTAAATCAGTAGCCGAGTTCATTACGACAGTTCGCATGGAGAATATCAAAGATTTACTGGGACAAACACAAATGCCGATCAATGATATTTTAGAAAAATGTGGCATCGAAAAATCGAACTACTTTTATACTAGCTTTAAAAAATACTTTGGCGTCTCGCTTACCGAATACAGGTTACAAAATGTGAAGGTAAACAGTGAAAAAGAGATTTTATAAAACAAAATACACCCTTAACTCTAAGTTTAAGGGTGTATTTTTGTTTTTAACTTTTATGGCGTCAGCATAATACAATCAAGGTCAGGCGCATATGCAGTGTCATTGTAAAACTTCAATGTGTTACTACCTGCGTTAAGGTTTACATTAAGCGATAATTGGGTGCTACATGGTGATCGCAGGTGTTCTCATTTTTTCATGAACTAGAATACACGCTGAACCGCCCAAACCACGCCGAACGCGAATATGACGGCCGACAAGCCGATTGCAAAAGGCGAATACCATTTCCGCGAGCGCGCTAGCAGCAGTAAAGGCAGCACCACCGCGACGATCGCCAATTGCCCGATTTCAATTCCTGCATTGAAGCTTAGCAGCGAGCTGATAAAATTACGGCTCGGAAGACCGGTCTCCTGCAATGCACCGGCGAAGCCCATTCCATGCACGAGACCGAAACCGAATGTGAGCATCCATCGGTAACGGGGGGCGTTTGCCTTTCGGCGTATAAACCAATTTTCCGCAGCAACATAAGCTATGGAAAGTGCAATGACGATCTCGATCAGGCGCGAGTTGACTCGAATCGTTTCCGTTGCTGTAAGCAGCAGCGTTACACTATGTGCGGCGGTGAACGCCGTTACAATGCGCACGGCATCCCGCCAGCCGGCAGCGACAATGAGCAGGCTGAGCAAGAACAACAGATGATCATAGCCCTGCCAAATGTGCTCCATGCCAAGCCAGGCGTATTGAAGGAGCGTGACGAACGCACCTTCTTTGCCCGAACTCTCGTATCGATGCATGCGGATTCCCGTATCAAAAAAAGCATTTACCACATCGTCGTCTTTCGCAATTGTTAAAAAATTCAAATGCTCCTGATCGATATCGTCAAACATAGCCGTATAATGAACAGCAAGATTGTCAATCGCATACTTGGCAGTATACTCCAACAGCATCTGAACGCCGGGGTTTTCACCCCGGTCGGTCAGCTCCGCAGAGAGGAAGCGAAATGATAACGGTTCATCGTTCTGCTTCAGCTCTACATGCTGCTGTACGTAGTATTCGAGCCGGTCCCGGCCGCTCGCAAGGGCTGCAGACGATGATCGAACACAAAGAAATTACCCTTTATTTCCTTTTTATTAACAAAATCATAAAACATGCCATACACTTCGCTGGTTGCTTGCTTCAACTCTAGATAGGGCAACAAGCTTTCATCTGTTGATAATCGAAATGCCTCTTTCTGGTAATAACCTATAATATTCTCTACCGTTTCTGTTACTTGCGCATTGACTGAAATGTTCCGTAAAACAACCGTCTTGTAAAAGCTGTAGAACAACAGGAAATAACTGAATACCGCGATAATTATGACCGGTATAAGCGCGTAACTAATAAATGATTTCCTAATATCATCTCTATAATGCTTATAATTTGTTATCATGTTCTCAMCTTATCATTATGATATAACAATTATAGTCGATGTCATATTCAAAATACATAGAACAAAAAAAAGAACGATCCGCCTCTCGTTCTCCGTTATTGCAACGAGCATTAACATATTCAAAATTAATGATGATCATGCTGTCGGGCCATTTGCATTTCCAAGACGCGGCTTCTGGTGTCGGCGGGTCTGTAATGTTGTAAGAACCCGTGGTCATATGTAAAAAATGCGTAAGCATCTCTTCTGCCGATTTCAATGAAATGCTTCCCCTCCTCCACAAAGAGGGATGAGTAAGAAGGTTCTTCTTTAGCCGTATCAGGGAAAAGGCTGCTATCCCATTGAAGAACCATTGTTTCGAAACGATTATTTTCTGCTACCCAACGATCGATCTCCACAGCAGGCGGCACCCAATCCGTCTGATTACCGACCCATTCAGGGACACCGTCACTGTCGAGATCTATCGGAATGGCGGGATGTCTTTGAAAATCGACTACGTTCCATGCATCGGTTGTGTGATGATAGATCAGCAACACATTCAATGTACCCATCGTACCAATAGGGATTTCAATAGCCGCGCCAGACACATCCCCGGTTAGGAAACTCAAGGGATTGATCGAAGATTGGTTTTCATTAAAACCGATCAAGTCACCCAACTTCCATACCGAATTCCTCCCCTTGAGATACCCAATATATTTTGGGGTGGTATCACCACCAGTTGTATAAATTTGAACTTCCGCTTCAGAGCGAGGTAGCGTAAAGCTTTTAATAAGCTTCGCCTCAGATGGAGGCATGCCTGACTCTAATGGTTGTTCCCAACTTTTGCCAAAAGGGATGAATGTACTCTCAGGAAACAAGTCAGGTCTATAGACCAGTTGCTGGTCACTTTGTCGAGAGTTTGCTGTTGGCATATCGGCTTGATGAACTTGATCGTTGTTGCATGCGAGAACGCTAAGCAATATCGGTATCATTATGCAGGTAAGTCGGATTATTTTCTTCAAAATATTAACCCTTACTTTCCTCTGACTGACTTAAAACAGTAGTTATAAAAGAATCAACGATGCAGTGTGTTGAATTAAAGGTGGAACTTAATTGAGGAACAAATAGCGTGCCGATGAAGAACTTATGCTCAGGTAGTTCAATAATTCTTGGGTTGCCAATGGAATCTGTACCGACTATTCTTAATCCGGCATCATGAATTTGTTTTTCATATTCCGAACTGAGACCATAGTTACATCTGAACTGTTCAATTACATTTTTAAGTTGATAAATATCAAAGATTCTCGAGGGCTTCTTTACTATGACTTTACCTTTTTTACCGACTAATGAGCAAGCAAGTTTACTAATAACGATTTGATTAGCGTGTGGATCGCGTTCTTCGTGCCCTGCATTCTCCAGTTTCATTTTGTTTCTTGCATATTCCATTATGATGTATTGAAAACCACCGCATGTCCCTAGCAATGGTATATTATTTTCGCGTGCAAATTGAATAATGCTAAGTACACCGTCAACGGAATCTGGGAACCCGGGGCCTATCCAAAAACCCTGATAAGACTCCTTGATGGTATTCAGTTGATTAATTATAGTAGCAGTAGGAATCCACTCAACCTCGATAAAAATCCCTAACTTCCTAGATGAATGCATAAGCGCATCGTTAGTAGCCATCTGTGAAGGATATTCTGGACTAAAATCACCAACAATCCCGATCTTCATTTCATATGCTCCCTTCAAACTCAACTAGGAATTTATACCATAAGTTTACAAATGTTTCAATGCTTTTAGCTAGACTACTAAGCAAAACGAAAAGAAGCCCAACATTAAAAATGTAGGCTTCTCGACCACAATCAGTGAGTTATCAGCATAACCCGGCGATATTCCTCCGGTGACATGTCTACGAATTGTTTGAAATTGCGATAAAAGGTTGCCATGCTCTGAAAACCGCATTCATAGCAAATTTCGGTCACAGGGATGATCGTCGTCGCAAGCAAGCGCTTGGCGTGTTGAATCCGAAGGGTAGATAGGTAATTCTTAAACTTTCTACCTGTTGCTTCCAGAATTAAACGGGACAGATGCGATTGACTAAGATGAAATAACTGCGCTAACTGAGATAAGTTAACTTCCTTCTGATAATTCTGATCCATATACTGCAGAACCGGTCTAATATGCTCATAATTCCGCATGCCATCGATCCAGGTCGTTTTGCTGATTTCTTCTTTGGACATTCGGAGGAGCTCGACGCAGATCGACATCAGCAAGCTCTTGACCGCCGTTCGATACCCTGGAGCGCGTTGTTCCTTCTCCGTATAAATTTGCTGAATCATTAGGCGCAGCCGTTCCATAACTTCTGAGCTGCCTTGTAAGCGATTGCGAAAATGAAACGGATAATAGCGAAAGGGAACCATAAGCTCCGGCTCTTCTTTAGCAAGCAGTCCTGCATCAAAATTCAGGAATAAAAACTCACAAGGAAGACCATGGTCGGATTGGGCGATATGATTTTCTAATATATTAACGATGAAAATATCTCCAGGAGATACGGGGTAGACAGTACTTCCGAAATGGAATTGACCGCTGCCAGAAAGGCACATCCCCATCTCAAAGCTTTGATGATGATGCTGCGGTTCGAGTTCAACACTAGGCGTCCATTTGAATATATTAACCGGAAGCTCGTTATCCTCGTATGTAATGTGCAAGATCAAGTTCTGTACCTTCCTTTCGCCGAGAATCCATTTACTGCAATTCATTGTAACAGAAAAGCGCCCGAATCGGGAATAATCTCCCTACTCGGACGCAAATGGAACCTTTCAATTACGTGTTATTTCCTTGAAGCTTGCTGCTCTTTCAGTTTCTCAAAGACTTCATGACTTCTTCGTGCACATTCTGAAATCGCGATGGGATGGAATCCGACAACTTCAGAATATAATGTATCGTGCAGAGGTTCTACCCAATGGCTCGGCAACAGCTTCGCACCAAGCGAAGCCCCCATAATTGAGCCTACGGTAGCTCCATTACAATCCGTGTCCCAGCCCCCTAAAACCGATGTGGAAATGGCCTTCGTAAAATCACCTTTCGCAAATACAAGGGACGCTGCAACTAAGGCTGCGTTATTATTCGTATGAACGGGATCATAGTGTTTAAAGGCATCCCAAATCTTCTCAACTAATGTAAGCTGATCATCCGTATGTTTGGCAATATCTATAGCTTGATGGATGTCTTGTGCCAGACGGCAGTTAGCAGGAATCCCACTAAGACCTATTTCGACGATTTTAAGCGGATCGGACTCCACAAATGCAGCGGCAATCATGGCGGCAACGAACATTTCGCCATAAATGCCATTGCGGACATGCGAGAAAGAGGCATCTCGCCAAGCGAAATCGGCTGCCAGCTCCGGCTGGCCTGCTGCTCCATAAGCGAAGCCGTCTGCACGGATTTGCGCGCCGATAAATTCACGATACGGATTTAAATATGTACGCACCCACTCTTGCTTTTGATCCCAATCCGCCGGACGCCCGTTCTCGCCATAATGAAAGGTCACTTGGGCGAAATTCAAATAAGCCTGTGTTTCAGCCGTACACACCTGACTGTAGGACAAAACCTCATGCCATAGCTTGCCAATGTCCCAGGAATCCCAATCCAACCCTTTTCTCTCTAGCATCATTAAACCAAGTACCGTGTATCGAATATCATCATCCGTTTGCATGAAGGAAATACGTTCCTTCGTACTTGCCAAGCCATAATGGGCCAGATCAATGCCATATGCCTCTTTCGCCGAGGAATGAGCAGGTGTATAATCCGTAATCGGCCACGCATTGGCACCTTGAAACCAGAGAAGAACATTCTCCCAGCCAGCTCTGCCATGCGAACCCGCCATAAAGTCCGGCCATTCCAACGGTTTACCTAACGCACACCCAATGGATCTCCCCAACCAAGCACCGTAAAACTTATCAGACCACTGTTCCTGGCTCATTTCACTGTTAAGCATACGCGGACCTTGCGGACGAAGGCGGCGAATTCCCTCTAAATCATTAGGCTCGTCTACATTTGGAAGTTTGGGTGCCAACGTATTTAATTCCGCATAAATCGCCATTAATGCCGTTTGATCATCCCCTGATGCCTCAATGCGTTCCAGAAATCCATCCACTAAGCATGCTTCATCTCTACGCTGCTGTACTTCCGCAATTAACAAATCCTTTAATCCAACCCATCCAGCCATCTTCATTCCTCCACTTTGGTAAGATCTTTAATTCAAAGTCTACGCGAGCTTGACTTAAAGTGCTTCCCAAATTATGCAAATCATTCTCATTTCTTGCGAAAGGCTCCGGTGAAGAAATAAACTTTGACGAACGGAGTCAGGGCAAACTATAATTGAACATGTTAAAGGCGCTCGCCTTGACGACGGTTTAAGTCATTTTTTCCGTCCTCCGTTTCGCTTACGTTGGCGAGTGTAACATTAAAGGGATCCACCGGTTAATCCGGTAGATCCCTTCTTTTTCGTGTTTCTTCCCCTCAATGCTCACTATTCTTATACTCGCTAGGAGAGAAACCCGTATATTTTTTAAAACATTGACTGAAATATTGCGATTACTGTAGCCAACTTGCTCTGCTACTTCATAAGATTTCAATCCACTCATGCGAAGTAATTCTACCGCAGATTTCATACGCGTATTAAGTAAGAAATCACTGAATGTGATCGATTTTTCCTTTTTGAATAGAAAACTAAAGTAAATTGGGCTGATATGTACGTGACTGGCAACCTCTTGAAGGGATAGCCCTTCTGTCTCATAATTGCCTACAACGCCCGAGTCCTTCACATTGGCTTCGCTCTTCGCCAGCGTATTATCGAGTTTAGATTTTCGGTACGATCTTGTACTTGATTCCCACACAAGTTGAGAACGTCATGCAACCTGCGTGTTCCCCTAATGTAAATGCAACTTGTCCGCCGTCTTCATCCAACACCTGCACTGGCATTTGAGAATAAACCGTACACAGTTCGCCGTTCAAAGAAACAATCTCCGCTTCGATCAGACTGCCATTGTCCCACCGCATACTGACAGTGAACCCTCCGCGGGCTCGCAATCCGTTTACATGACCGGAAGTCCACGCTTCGGGGAGTGCAGGCAGCAAGTGCAGGAACCCTTTATGCGACTGCAGCAGCATTTCCGAAATGCCGGCTGTAGCGGCAAAATTACCGTCGATTTGGAAAGGCGGATGCGCACCAAACAAATTGGTGTAAACGCCGCCTTTCTGCGGTTGCCCGTCATCTGTCTTCACGAGTTGCAACATGTTAGAAATAAGCCGCAGCGCGCGATCGCCATCTTGGAAACGGGCCCATAAGCTGATTTTCCAACCGAGACTCCAGCCTGTGCCCTCGTCCCCTCGCCGCTCCAAAGACGTTCGCGCCGCCGTGAACAAATCGGGCGTGACTTCCTCATTCAATTGTCTGCCCGGATACACCCCGAACAAATGAGAGACGTGACGGTGATTCAGGTCCTCATCCTCGAAGTCCCGATACCATTCCTGAAGCTGGCCGTGCCGTCCAATTTTCAGCGGGAGCAGCTTACTTCTCGCCAATTCGAGCTCAGATCTGAAAGCCTCATCAACATGCAGAACTTCAGCAGCTTCGAGGCAATTCGTAAACAAATCCCAGATCAAGGATAAGTCCATCGTCGATGCTGTGCTTACAGAAGCTTTCTTACTTTCGCTAGTGACAAATTTATGTTCCGGCGATGTGGATGGGGCTGTGACAAGATGTCCATCCTGATCCAGAATCAGCCAATCCAAACAAAACAGAGCGGCCTCCTTCATAATCGGATACGCCTTCTCGCTAAGATATGCCTTATCTCTGCCAAACGCGTAATGTTCCCACAGGTGCTGGCAAAGCCAGACGCCGCCCATTGGCCAGTACGCCCAAACTGGGTCGCCGTGTCCATAATCACCTACAGGTGCGCTTTGAGCCCAAATGTCCGAGTTATGATGCGCCGTCCAGCCGCGAGCGCCATAATTGATCTCCGCGGTAGTCTTTCCGTTCACCGACAAATTCCCGATAAAATCGAGCAGCGGCTGATGGCATTCAGGTAAATTGCAGATCTCTGCAGGCCAATAGTTCATTTCCGTATTGATGTTCAATGTATAATTGCTGCTCCACGGTGGCCGTGTCTCCTTATTCCAAATACCCTGCAGGTTAGTTGGCTGCGTGCCCGCGCGCGAGCTGGCGATCATCAAATACCGGCCATACTGAAATAATAGCTCTACTAAGCCCGGATCCTGAGCCCCAAACTCTGAAATCCGCTTGCCAGTCGGCTGATCTGCAGGGCTGATCGTCTCCCCCAGATGAATGCTGACTCGATCGAACAAGCTGCGATAGTCGTTGACATGACTGTCGCGAAGCTCTTGATAGGCATGGTGCATTGCCTCTTTCAAATAAGCTTCTGTTATCACGCCTGGATCCTTGCCTTTTCTGCCAGGTGAACGATTAAAGCCATTAAAGCTCGTGGCGCTACTTACGTAAAGCGTCACACTCGTGGCTCCGCGAACATGCAGACCAGCTTGGTCTATATGTGTGCAGCCATCGTCCGAAACAACCGAGAGTCGACCTTCGAAAGACATCGCCTCTACATCCTCTTCCTCTTCGTATACAATCGGCTGGTCGACACAATAATAGCTGGGCGCCACCTGCACCGGCGCCTTTCCACGTATGATCCATTGACCGTTCTCATGGACCATATTAATTCGCAGCCTGCTATCCAGTCGCGCAGTAAAATTCAATGATCCGACTTGGCTGCATGCCAGACGTACAGCAATAATCTGACTGGGATAAGAAGCGAACATTTCTCGCGTATACAGCACATTACCGACCTTGTACTCGACGCGGGATACTCCTTCCTGCAAATCCAACTCTCGGCGATACGAATGCGCGATGTCCCCATGATCAAATACAATGGAAAGATCGCCTAACGGCAAGTACGATTGCGTGTACGGCCCCATCATATCCTTACACATTTGGTCGGCCTCTACATATCTGCCTTCCGCCAAGAGTCGACGCACCTCCGGCAGCACTTCTTTGGCATGAGGATTATTCCAATCCTTCGGTCCCCCTGACCAGAGCGTATCTTCATTAAGTTGAATTTTTTCTATTTCGATTCCGCCGAAAATCATGGCGCCAATTCGACCATTGCCAATTGGCAGCGCGTCAGTCCATTCTTTTGCCGGACTTTGATATAACAGTCTCAACTCGCCTCATCCCTTCGTGATTCACAATAATAAGCTGCAATGCTCCGAATCAAAACTTTCTCTATGCTAGCCTCCATCAATTGTAAGATAAGAAAACCGGAAACTGAATGTATAAAAATAAGAGGTATTTGCACATTATTAAGCTATTTTCGTGAGGGTGGTAGTGGTTTCCCCGTTGATTTACATAGAAAAGGTGTGAAGCAATGTTGTTGATTTGCTTCACACCTTTTCTGTATGTTACACACACAGTTTCATGAATAGTACCTTCATTATGTATGATTAAGCTACAGCCCCTTACCATGCTTTACCCTCTCCGCAAGCAACGAAAGATCATGCCCTTTTAATGCACCTTCCATCAATTCCGGGAGCTTCTCGGGAGAACATCCGAAACAAGGGATACCGTATTGAGCCAGCTTTTTGGCAACTGCATCGTCAAATGAGGGCACGCCCTGGTCAGATAAAGCGAGTAAGCAGATCGTCTTCACGCCAGCCTGATGCATGTCGACAAGCCTTTGAATCATCTCAGTCCGATTGCCGCCTTCATATAAGTCTGAGACCAAGATAAACAGCGTTTTCTTCGGTTCCGTGATAAAAGGCTCGCAGTAAGCGATCGATTTGTTAATATCTGTTCCACCGCCAAGCTGAATCCCAAACAGCATATCAACAGGATCTTCCGCACACTGCTCACTTAAATCAACGACCTCGGTGTCAAAAGCAACCACTCGCGTGTCCAGAGCCGGCATACTGGCGAAAATAGAACCAATTATAGACGCGTAAATAACGGAACCCGCCATCGAGCCGCTTTGGTCAATATCTAGGATAACCGTCCACTCTTTGCTGCGGCGTGCACGGTCAAAGAAGTAGACTTTCTCAGGCAGCAGGAGACCTCGCTCCTTGTTATAGTGCTTGAGATTTCTGCGGATGGTTGTGTTCCAGTCCAGTCCCGTGGACGACGGCAGTGGCGAATGCTGCCTGCGATTCAAGGCACCAGTAACAGCTCGGCGCAAATCCTGCGAAAGCCGCTGCATGATTTCATCTACAACGGCCTTCACTAATAGTCTTGCTGTTTCTTTCGTTTTCTCCGGTATTTTTCCTTTGAGCGCCATTAACGTAGCAACCATTTGGATGTCCGGCTTCACTTGGGAAAGAAGCTCCGGTTCGAAGAGCAGCTGTTTCAAGCCTTTGCGCTCAATAGCATCGGACTGAATAACGGAGACCACGTCCGGCGGGAAAAAGGTACGGATATCGCCCAGCCATTTGGCAAGCTTCGGGGACGAAGGCCCCAGCCCTGCTTTGCGGGAGCCGCCTGCGTTCGATCCATCATCAACACTACTACCGGATGTCTCATCATAGATCGCGGCAAGTGCTTCATCCATGAGTCTCGACTCCTCGTCGAGCATTCCGTCGTCATCAGTGCCAAAGGACTGTAGCTTCTCTTCAGAAGCTGCACCTAGAATTAATCGCCAACGCTTTAATTGTTCTTGATCTATCATTGTCATAAGCTACAAATCCCCAAAATCAAAATCATTGAGCTCATCCAGCTTCTCCTTCTCTTCCTCACTTAACGGCTGCTGCAAAGCAGTTCCGGCACGATCTGCTCCAACACCCCAAATATCGCCCATCATCTCGGCCACAGAAGCCTTCTCCCTCGGTTCGAATGAACCGAAAGCTCGGCGCAGAAACACAAGGGAACGTTGGAATGCCACTTTATCCAGCGATCCGATATAACTATCAAGCTGCTGCCACAACGATACCCTAGACAGCAGCGCGTATCGGTTGCGCATCGACATGCCTTCGAACCATCCCGCTCCCAGATCAACGGGAATCCCTGGTGACAAACGACGCGAAACTTCCATCGCAACACGCTCATCCGATATTTCATTTCGTTCAAGCGATATAGCGAAAGCGAAGCCCGACAGTTTAGCATTTCGATCATCACGCGAAGCTAGCTCCTGCAGTTTATTCAACCATAAACCATCATCTACCGATTCAAAATGGTCTTGGGCAATGGTGTGCAGCGATTGAATTGCTCGAACCATACCCTGAGCGGCGTCATCGTTGCAGCCCGAGCTGTCTACGAGAAGCAGAGTTCCGCGCAGGAACAACTGCTGGAGAAGCGGAACAAGGGTATCCGTTTCGATTCGGCGAAGCGATCCATAACGGATCAACACCGACAGCTCATAGGCCGCCCCTGCGACCTGTTCGAAGTTGCCCGCATCCACCGCAAGTCCTTGCAGCGTGGATTTGGCCTGCTCCATCAGCTCGGTCAGCGCGCAATCACAGGCTTCCCGAATGATGCGCGAAGCTTCCGCGATATCGTTGCAAACGTCGAGCCGCTCCTTCAATACAAAAGCCGCCGCCAGCTCGATCGTCTCCCCCTTCAAGGTCGACTCCACCGCTTGGATCTCAGCTTCTGGAGTCCACCGCAGCACCCAATTCTCCGCCCATGATGCGGAGTCTTGATTCACTCTTTGCTTCTTGGCAAAGTTAATGCCCAGCAGTTCCAGTCGGTGTAAGAGAACAGACCGCTTCAAATCCAGAAACGCAGCTTCCTCCGACTTCACTCTGCGGTTTTCACGTAAATCCAACTCTAATGTTGCAGCAACCGTAGATTTGAATTTCTCCAACTTGAGCCGCTTGAGTTCTCTATTCAAGTCATCTTGAATTGGCGTCTGGCTGACTCCTTCTGGCAATCTGCCGATGGCCGTGCCCACATCCGTCCTTGCCAAAGCTTCCGCTATTGTCGAAAGCTCCCCATGACCAAGACATACAATTGCTGCGTCCCGAAGGTCTTTCCAGGTAGGATGATTACCGTCGTGTAAAGCAGCAAGAGCCTCTGCCAGCCTCACTCCTTCGATGATCGAAGCTGTGGATCTATAAGTGCCATGTTCCCTGAGATAGGCAACTACCTGAGAAAAATACAAAGAAGGAAGCCTGCCCAAGTCACCTTTTTGGAGGCACTGCCAGAACAATTCGAAATAAGCTGGTGCCTGATTCCCTGCCCCATAGCCCGAGTGTGAAGACAGCTTGTAGTAAGAATAAGGCATCAGCGTAAGCTTGGTTCTTGTCTTGGGCAGCCCCTTCATCTCTTCGTCCGTCATCAACGGAAAGCGGAAATCTAATGCAGAGGCATGATGCGCGCCTGTTACGACTACAATGTTCTCGGGAGCGTGCCCAGCTTCAATCGTATCCTGAATTTTGCGCCGCATGTAAGCTTCCCGAATCTCATTGTAAGCCGCTTCTTGTGGCGCAAATTGCCACTCCTGCTGCACGTTCAGCTCCCGCATTTGAGCCGAGAATTGATAAATGCCATGGCGGTAGGCGTCTTTTTGCAAATTATGTTCAAAATGCCGTTCCCAGTAAGCTTCATAATCCGGCTCTTCCGACAATTCAGCAAGCTGCTGATACAGTGTCCTCTGTCCAAGGACATAAGTCTGAAAATCGTCGTCCTCAGTCTGATTGATCTCACCCTCTGTAGTAGATGACCTATGAGCATGCCTTTGCTCGTATAGAGCCAAGGCATGTTCGGAGGGCAGATCGATAAATTCAGCCTGTGCTCCGTTGCGGCTAGCCCATTGAAACGCCTGATATTCCGGCGAATAACTAGCATAAGGGTACAATAAGGTCCTTACGGGCAGTTGATCCGTATACGCTAAAATAGCAATCGGCGGGACAACACCATGAGAGGTTAATTCAGCTATAAAACCGCTTGCGTCGCTAGGTCCCTCAACGAGCACTGCCGTAGGCTTCACTTCATCTAAGAAAGCAAGCAGGTGGAAAGCACCTGCAGGAGATAAGTGCCGTATACCGAAAACATGAAACCCCTGACTGCGATCTAGTTGTTCATCTCCGAGCACGCGAAGTACAGATTTCTCCATGTCGATCCCCGCTTTTTCATCACATTTTCTAGATATTCCTTCCATACGAGGCGGTCCTTCTCTTCGTCTTTCACAATAGCTCCCTGAAGCCCGGCGGCGATATCTTCTTCACTAATCTGTCCGCTCCCAAAGCTTCCTGCAAGCGCCATACTACCCGTTAACAGCGAGATTGCTTCAGCTGTCGAAATCACGCCACTTGGCCCTTTCACCTTCTCTTTGCCGTCGAGTGTCATCCCGCTGCGCAGTTCGCGAAAAATCGTTACAACCTTCCGCACCGCCTCCTCCTCTGGGAGCGACGCTCTTAACTCATAGCTCGTCGAAATCTCTCTGACACGTTTGCGAACAATCTCTACTTCCGTCTCAATATCCGATGGGGATGGAAGCACAATAATGTTAAATCGTCGCTTCAAGGCGGCTGACATCTCGTTTACTCCACGGTCGCGCGTGTTAGCTGTTGCAATAATAGAGAATCCCCGTGCGGCGAACACTTCTCTGCCAAGTTCCGGGATCGAGATCGTCTTCTCTGACAGGATGGAGATTAAAGCGTCCTGTACTTCGGATGCGCAGCGTGAGATCTCTTCAAATCTGGCGATCCCGCCTGTTTCCATCGCGCGGAAAATCGGGCTTTTAATAATTGCTTGATCAGAGGGCCCTTGCGCCAACAGCATGGCATAATTCCAAGAATAACGAATATGCTCCTCGCTCGTGCCTGCCGTTCCTTGAATGACCTTGCCAGAATCCCCGTGGATCGCTGCTGTCAGATTTTCCGAAAGCCAAGACTTAGCCGTTCCTGGTTCCCCAATCAGCATGAGAGCTCGGTCTGTCAACAGCGTAGCTATTGCCATTTCTACCAGCCGCTTGTTGCCAATGTATTTCGGCGTAATTGCGACCCCTTTTGCATTTCCACCAATCAGAAACGTCAGTACCGCCTTCGGAGAAAGCTGCCACCCGGCTGGCTTCGCATCTTGATCCAATTTCTTCAAAGCTTCCAATTCTTCCGTGTATAAACGTTCAGAGGGCAATCTTACGACATCTTGCTTTTGATCCATCCCCATAATCCCTGTCCCTTCTCTTCGTTATCTGACGGTTCGGTTTGTTCCGGCTTCGCAGCTATCGTTTCCGCGATTTCTAGCAGTCGATTTTTCATTGATTCGTTAGACACGTTTTGCGCAAAAAGCTGCAGCCTCTCCGCATAGGATCGCGGTAATAATGTCAGGAGCACATGTTGAGTGTGATTTAAATAATAAATCTGTTTCTTGCCGCCCTCCAATATTTCCATTAGAAGCTCAGGAGTTCCCTTGTACTGAACACGGAATAACGTAAGTAGGCAATGAATCGTAATATTGTAGAAAAAATCAGGCTTTTGCCGACATGCTTCTACCAAGTAAGAAGCTATTTGTGAATCCCTTTCTCTCGCAAGTCTGCAAACGAGCTCAGTTTCATCCATTTTCACAAACAAGTGCACCCATCTAGGATCCCATTCCTGATGCTCGACCTCATTCTGGTCGGAAGTACCGTACATTTGATGCTCCAAGGACGGAAACATAGTACGCAAGACCCTCAACAAATCCTTAGCGGCCGTCTGTCTTTTATCCTTAAGATCATGGCAAAAGCGTTCGTAGACGTCCTCTGGAGGAAGAATCTTGATGGCCGCTCTAAAGCTGTATGCAATAAATTTGCGATTGTACAACTCATGTAAAGTAACAGCAAAACGGTCTGCCTCAGGCAGATCTAATCGCAATAGAAGTTCAGCTGCAGCCTCCTGTACGGCTTCCGTTTCCGTAACAATAAAACTAGGCGTAGACAGCAATTTTTCTAGAAAATCTACGACTTCCGGTACTCTCTTGCCTTGTAAGCTGCGTATGTCCGCCAACAACTGTTGTGCGGAATTTTCCACGTCTGTACGTTGAATGATTCGCACCAACACACTTTCCGCATGCCCGATGACACTGAGAGTCAAGTCATTTGCCTTGCATAGTTGAATGGGCTCTATCGCAAGATCCTGATCCTTCGAACCCAGTGCCTTGTAAAGGCGAGCGATGGCTTGCTCCGTTCCAAGACGAGATAAGGCGAATAAGGCGGCTCTGCGTATCTCTTTTTTCTTATCATCAGCCTGCTCTAGAATGAAATCCTCTTGCTCCGGATAATCGCCCAGAAGCTCAATCGCCGTRGAGCGGACCTCCGTTGAACCCTCTTTGGCAGCTTGAAGAAGGAGATCAAAGTCAGATAGGGCAAGCAAATCATGGATAAGTTCCAATCTGCGGGCGTCACCTTTCCCGCCATCCAGCTTAAATTGCTGCTGAAGCGCAGGGAGAGCCTCCATTCCGAGTGCGGGCAGCACCTTTCGATGAAGATAATCGGGTATTTCTACATAGCTATCGTCTAACGCGGAAACAGCAGCAGGTATGACGCGAAAATCATGAAAAAACCCATCGTCGTACCCTTGACGAATCTGCTCCATTCGGCCCTGACCTTTTTGCGTCAATGCCTCGATAAGTGGATGCAGCTTGCGATAAGCTATTGACGTCGAAAGCTTCGCTCCCGTTCCTTCCACCGGTACGAGTTCCTCTTTCGTCTCCGTTTTCCCTTGCGTGTATAGCACGGAATTCAAGAGTGTTCCTAACTCTAAAAGTCTGCCCGCTGAGCTACTCTTCTCCGCCTCAAGAACTTGACTAACCGCCTGAGCCATTCGGTTAAACACCGGCGCTGACTCGCCAAGCTTCTGAAGTTGGGGAAGCATTTTCTGCAAGCGTAAATCGCCCGTCGCCATTCCACTACCTGCTATAAACAAGCGCCGCACCTCGTGCTGCAGCTCAAACAATAGATCTATACTCATGAGTTTGTCTCCTAATTTTATTCGTCAATAGAGCAAGCGAACGACTTCATTTGTCGTTACGATGCTTAACGGCTGCGCCTCAAGCCTGTTATGCTTCCAATTGTGTTCGAACATAACCAGAATCGCCTGATTCTGTAAGAATGCCTTATTTAACATCGGCAGCAAATGAGTCGTAGGTTCGCTGAGATATGGAATATCTGCAAGTGGAAGCTGCTTACCTTGTTCATCTAATAGCACAAAGGAAGTTTCCGTCTTCTTGATTTCAGCAAATTGCAGCAGAACCACAGGGTACTTGTCCGAAAGTGGATTTTTAATCTGATTCTTCACTTGTTTAATGATTTCTGGGAATGACTTGTGAGCTGATGAACGGATTTTCTGAAAATCTTGTGAGTCGGCTTCGCGGAACGTCGCTTCCTCCCAACGCACCCTCGTGCTAAGCTCCCCGGGGTATTGTGCAAGTTCTTTCGCTTCGACGACTTGAAATACAGAATCTTCTTCACGTATGTATTTCGCTGCACGGAATGGCCGATACGTTCTTGTGAAGTGGAGCTGTCCGCTTTGTAAGTCCGACCAGTACCCTTCATCTATGAACTCGCCTCTCGCCTGATCCGTATAGGATCGGAAAGACAACTGCAATAATTCCGAGGACTCGCTGCGAACGCGACCATGCTCCCTCAGTTCTGCGATTTGCCAGGCATGCCCAATCCATTCTTCCAATGTTGATTCCGTATCCATAGGATGATCTGGATTTTCCAATCTACTGTTGAGGTACTCTCCGCTTTTCTTGATCAATGCTTGCAGTGTGCTAAGCTGCTCAATCACGTTTGAATACACGGTCTCCTGGTCTTCCTGCGCTCTTAACCGAAGCGTCAAATCACGAAGTGCCGTTTGAACCCCCGGGATATAATAGTTGCCGAGCTGTTTTGCCTGCTCTTCAGCGGTTTGCAGCGCCTTTTTGTCCAGGCTTCCTAGCCCTGACTGTACAAGCTGCAAGATAAGCTTCTCAGCAATGCTGATCCCTTCCAGCTGTGCAGCTATTTTCTTCATTAAAGCTGACTTGTTCGTCTTTCGCTTAGCAACTGGAGCATCTGGGTCGACAGGTTCTTTCTTCTTTTCCTCCCGCTTCTCAGCCTTTCCCCTTTTATCCACGATATCTTGTGGCACGGGTGCAGTGATGAAGGTCTTGCCTGACGTATAGGCATACATCAAACCTAGATTGTGTTTGCACGGAAACTGGCGGCTCGGGCATGAACAGCGGAATATGGGATTCCCCTCTCTCGCCACATCGACCGAACATTGATACGGGTCCTTTCCACTACCTTTACACTCTCCAAAAATAATCGTCCCGTCCTCCGACTGACAGAGCAGCGGAAAACTATTTTTCTTCACCAAATCCTTGCCGTTCTTGATCGCACCGCTATTCAGCGCCAAACTATCTACATACGACTCCGTTAAATAATTCATCTTGTACCCCTCATAACTTGGTTATAACAATAGTTTCCACACCATGCCTAATTTTCCTTTTTCATGGGCGTGGAATTAAAAAGAGGATACCCCCTATGACTTTTTGTACCACCTACACAACTAGGAGGTTGAAGCCAAAGAGGAAATCCTCACTTACTAAATGAATTCAATCCAAAAAAATCCTTTGTTGTTTGTGCAGTTGAATCAGCAACTTCCTCGATAGTTATACCAAGGCATACAGCAACTGTCGCTGCGATGTGAGGAAGAAAAGCAGGCTCATTCCGGCCATCCTGCGGCTTCACGGGCAAATCCCTCGGTGTAAGAAATGGGGCATCTGTTTCTAGCATTAACCGATCTAGCGGTACTTTCTTCACAAGTTCACGCAAGTGCTTGCCTCTACGTTCATCGCAGATCCAGCCTGTGATTCCGATATAAAATCCTAGCTGCAGATAAACATGAAGTTCTTCCAGAGATCCCGTAAAGCAATGGACAACAGCCTTATTGATTGAACCGACATACGGCTTCATAATACGAACGAAATCGTAGTGAGCTTCTCGCTCATGTAGGAAAAGCGGCATTTGCAGCTCGCAGGCAAGCTGAATCTGTTCCTCAAACCATTTCCGCTGTACATCGCGAGGTGAAAAATCACGGTTGTAGTCCAGTCCACATTCACCAATAGCAACCACTTGAGGCAGCTTCGCCAATTGACGCAGCTTATCAATCGTATGCTCCTTGCAATTACGCGTGTCGTGCGGATGTATCCCTGCCGTTGCAAATAATTTCCTAGGAAATTTACCTGCATATCGCGAAGCTTCTTCGCTACTTCTTATACTTGCGCCAGTCAAAAGGATTGGGGTCACTCCCAACGCAAGCGCCCTTGTAACCACATCATCGCGGTCTTGATCAAAAGAGCGATGCATTAAATTAACACCAATGTCGATGAGTTGATTAGTCATTGTGCTGCACCTTCTCTGCATTTATCATGTAACATCTCAATCACGTCCTATAATTAAATTCATATTTAATATCACACCAAAAAACCAACCTTCACATCCGTATCCTCTTTCATCCATGACATCGTCTGCCCTTTATGCAGATCTGACTTGAAGCTTGATTTCATAAGCACGGTCGAATCACCCTGCCCGGTTCATAAGTGCCGGATCAATTTCCCCCGGATAATTCGTTGTCCCAATGAGGAATATACCTTCTTTGGAATTTTCTTTCATTCGTTTTGTTCCTCTCTATTTCCTTATTATGTGGACGCAAAAAAGCCATAGACCAACATCGTCTACGGCTTAATCATGTCAAATTTAAACTAGGCTTACTCAAAGAGTATCTACGTATTCGTCACAAGTCCGGTTGAGACCGATGGTATGAATTGTTTTTCATTTGTCAGGTTATTTATAGAAATTTGATTGCGAATCATATCGTCGGCCTCCTTTCCATTCATTTACAAACATCTTACGTGTCTAACCTAAGAACTGTCAATCCATTTACGGCGGAAAGATTAATTATAATGATCATGCCTATTAATAAAATTTATCAATTAGGTTTACAGACCGAAGTTCTCGCAGCCCTCAAAACTCATATGACAGGAAACGTCAAACTTAGGAAATGGCATGTAATTGTTCGATACATTGCCTTTATCACCGCGCATCAGGAAAATCTGAAAATTATCCTTCTTGACTTTCGTGCTTGTAGGAATATAGCGAATCGTTAAGCCAGCACGTCGGTTCGGTGACAGGTTCGCCTTGGAACCATGAATGATATTCGGATGGTGGATGGAGACACTCCCCGATTTTAATACAAGATCTACGGCTTTGGATTCGTCTACGAATTTCTTCTCGATTTCAGAACTGAGAACATTTTCAACATCGAAGCTGCCTTTCATCTCTTGTAGCGTCAAATTATGTGTTCCAGGAATGACTCGTAAGCAACCGTTCTCAACCGTAGAATCATCAACGGCCAACCATAAAGTTATGACTTTCATCGGCTCCAAAGGCCAATAGCTTCCATCTTGATGCCAGAGGACAGGCTGGCCGGTAAAAGCTGGTTTACAAATATAATGGGAGGCAAACAAAGCAATGTCAGGTCCAATAAACGATTGAGCAATATCTAGCATCCGATCGTCGCTAACAAGTCGCAACCAGAATGGATCGTTATGAATTAAATTGGTATGGAGCTGCTCTGGACGAAGATCTGGATTTTTATTAATTAGCCATGAAATATGCGCTTGAGCTTCTTTCATCAAATTGGCATCCAGTACATCAGGAAAAACAAGGTACCCCTCCTTTTCATATTTTTCTACCAACTCTGAGTTTACTACCGCTGTCATGACCATCGACTCCTCATTAATATTGCAATATATTTCTTACTTCAAATTTACTAAAATAACTGTGCAATGTCTTTGTATAGGTATGCCCTTGTTTTGTACCAGTACGCCATCATATAATAGAAATGTTAGTTAAGAAACGGAGGTTGTCCCCATGAGCATCCATGATCTCAACACGTTCGCTCTCGAATTCCAAGTACCAGAAGCGGCCTTCCGTGTCCATTATTGGGGCGATATACCGAAACATTTTACCCATCCTCTTCATAAACACGCTTTCTTCGAGTGTTGTTACATAACTAACGGCGAGGGGTTCTATATCGATAATGGCGATCGTTACGATTTGTATCCTGGTGATTGCTTTCTCTCCAAGCCAGGTGTATGGCACCAAATAGAAGGCAACCCCGGTGTAGGCATTGGGCTGGTCTACTTTGCTTTTGAACTACTGGAGCAGAGTTCCTCTGCCGAGTTCGTAAGCGGCTATCACCGCTTGATGCAGACAGAACGAGTTCTGGTACAAGCTGAAGTACCGTCCACATCGGCAAATTTATGGCGAACGTTGATAAGTGCTAGACAATCGGGTGCAGGTAATCGGCAGATGGTCAAGCATATTGCTTTCTCCTTGATCTTATCCATTTTTCAATTATTTCTTGAACATGAAGACGATGAGAAAAGAGCGATCAAACCAAGCGAGTCGATCCTGCTGAATCAGGCTAAACTATATATTCGCGACAACTTATCAATACGAATCAAATTTCAAGATTTAGCCAAGCATTTACATATTTCTGAAAGGCAGCTCTCTCGTCTTTTTAAAGATGAGCTCKGTGAGTCATTCTCTGATTACTATCGGAAGGTGAAAATTCAGGTCGCAACCTTTCTTTTGAAAACGACAGGCTCCTCCTTAAAAGAAATCGCTGAATTAACGGGTTTCTACTCCATACACCATTTCACGAAAGCGTATAAAGAAGCTACAGGATTTAGCCCTGGGCAATTGCGTAAAATGTAAGCAAAAATGCCGTTTCAACAATAGTTTTTAAAATAAAACGCTCCAGCTTTTTTTTACATCAGTACGCCAACTAAAAAAAAAGCGCAACGGTATTAAACCGTTGCGCCTCTTTTGTATGTGACAGGGTACATGTCGCCCTGAGCGATATCGCCATCTTTACCGCCAGCAGCGATGAATTCATTGATCGAGATATATCGGACACTCTCATCGTCCCGAAAGGTCGTTTCGCCGGTCATTAAGTGAATCGCCGACGAACGGCGTACGCGATCCGATTTGTTTGGTCCGCTTCCGTGTATGGTCAAGCTGTGGTGGAAGCTGATTTGTCCTGCTTTCATTACGATAGGTGCAGTCCGAAAATTTTGCCCTTCAGGCACATTTATCCCCTGCTTGATTTTTTCTAAATTTTGTTCGTGAAAGTCACTGCCATTTAGAAGTCCCCAGTGATTGCTGCCTGGCACCATCTGCATACAGCCATTCTCTTCATCAACGTCATCGTATGCCACCCATGCCGTAAGGAGCGTCTCCGGGTTGTGGAAACATTGCCAATAGGTATAATCCTGATGCCAGCCGACGTTAGAGCCTTGTCCTCCGGATTGTTCTGGTTTAAGCAGCAATTGATCTGCCCAGAAACGGATTGTATCATTTCCCGTCAGAGCAGCAGCAATCTCGCCGATCACCGGATCGAGAGCAAGTGCGCGAATTGTTAAGTCGGCATAACTTGCCATATCTGTTTTGCGAAGCGTTTTCGGGTGGCCTTTCTCATAGCTCCATGCGACTTCAGGGGGCGTTCCGGTTTCGAATTCTCCCCGGTAAACTTTCTCCATTCTTTCGCGCAGTTTTGCAAGTCTTTCATCGTCGATAACTTTCGGAGATACCCAGTAGCCATTTTCTTTGAAAAATTTAACGTCATCTTCCGTTGGTATTCCATTCGCATTTGGCACTACAGCTCATCCTCTCGTCGCGAATTCACTCTCGCTTTAATACTATTATGACTTAATTGGGGACATTCTGTCTTTGTCTGAAAATATTCAATTTATCCGTTTGTATGATATTATTTAGATAAAGGTTGGTGATTACGTTGAACTCTACATTTGTTTGCCCTTTTGTACGATTCTCGATCCGTGTACCCTTACTCGCTGGCGATCGGTATGGCCCTCGGTTCTGTTATGTCCCTTCCATATATCTCATCGAATCGGGCTGTGGCGGCATCATCTACGAAGGCCGACCGAATCTACAGTTACAGCCAGGAACTTTGTTCTTCATCCAGCCTGGCGTATCCCACACTTGGGAGGTGGATGTAGATAGTCCGCTAACGTTTCGTTGTGTATTCTTCGAGTGGTCCTATCGACCGAAGTTTGGTGTACGGGTTCCCAGTGATTTATTGTGTCAACATACGGAGGAAGCAGACAACCGTTTATTGGACGAGCAGTTCGACTGTGGAGTTCCTGAATCGCTAGTCGTGGATTCGATCAGCGTATGGAAAGGATTATTCGAGGCGGTAATGTCTGAGTTCGAGGCTGTATCTCCCGATTTATCGGTTCTCGATCACGAGCATTATCCGAATTCACTAGCCATCACGGGTCATTTCCACCTCCTGCTTAACCAAGTCTATCGGTTGGCAAAGCGCCAGTCTGATCTCACAGACCCGCGTATAACCAAGCTCATGGCCTCGATGGAAAGGCTGGCAGGGGGTGAATACGAGGACGTCGAGGGTTGGGCGGAGAAGCTAGGACTCAGCCGCAGCCACTTCCATGCGCTTTTCCGGACGCATACCGGCTTTACGCCCAAGTGGTATTGGAATCGGTGCCGCATCAACAAGGCTAGGAACGACCTGCTTAGTACGAACGATACGGTAACGGTGATCGCAGATCGTTACGGTTTTTCTTCGGTTCATGCTTTTACCAAATTGTTTCAAAAGATGGAAGGCGTAGCTCCGACAGTCTTCCGTCGTCAATATCGATTGATCTAAAAAAAACAGCAGTTAACTCAAATAAGTTAACCGCTGTTCTTTATTTTTTTCCACCCCTAGCTACGAACCAGCTTCGTAATCCGCCCGTGCTGCGTCCATTCAGCAACATATACGTTGCCCTTAGGATCTACGCACATACCATGTGGGGAACTGAACCGATTGGTACGGAAGTAACTAGTCTCCAAATTCGGCCATCCTGGCTGTTTGTAAGCCTGTTGGTCTTCACCCAGATGAGTAATCAGCTTGTCATTTCGATCAAAGATCGTTATGCGGCTATGCAAATCCGGGAAATAGATCTCATCTCCAAAATAATAAAAATTGCAAGGCATATCCATATTCTCGTCAATAAATCGTTTGTGCTGGCCATCCAACGTAAAAACTTGAATCCGGTTGTTACCTCGATCCGCCACATAAAGTTCCGGCTCATTACCGCGCAGGTCGACAGATATTCCGTGTGGGCACTTCATTTTACCTGGTTCAGTTCCAGCGCCGCCCCAAGATTGGATGTATTCGCCAGTGGCTGAGTAACGGTGAATATAGCTCTGCCCATAACCATCTGCAACGTAGATATCACCATTAGGCGCAACAGCAACATCAGTAGGAACGAATTTTCTTTCGGTATCATAAATGTTCGGGAGATCCGGTGTGCCAAGTTCCATTAAAACTTCACCATCTAGTGTCGTCTTCACCATCCTGCCTGCGGTATCTGTTAGATAGAGAAGTTMRCGATCTCCTTCCTGATGCAAATAAAACCCATGGGCACCACCAGCATATTCATCTCCCCATGAAGATATGTAATTGCCATTTCGATCGAATTTCAAAACAGTAGGAGCATTGGTGTGGCAAATGTAAACATTTTCCTCTGAATCTACAACAATGCCATGCGTGTAGCCCAGTTGAATTGAATCTGGGACCTTTGCCCAACCTTCCTCAACCTGATAAACATGCGATCCACTTCCAATTTGTATCAAAATAGACATCCTCCCCAGTCATTGATCCTATTTTCTTATCGCCAGCAAATCATAACTATTTTCCTGACAAGCGCGTATCGCTGTCGCAGAATCATTATACGCTTGATTGACATCGATCGTATAGCGGAACTCGTAAAATCCGCCACTAGAAGCTTTAAAATTCGTGTCCCACTTATTGTTGGTAAGCCATGAATATAATGGCCCTGTTGGTTCGATATGGTCTGAGTAATCMCACTGGCGAAGCTTACCAATATGAACCATCGGGGCATCCAGTGTCGTAACCGATATGCCAAGGTCGTCTCCTACTAAAGAAGCACCGCTTTGAACCGAATAATAGTCGCAACACGCACCCGGTAGCTGATCGATGCACGGCCGAATAGCTGCACCTGCTTTATCCAGATACCATATTCCTTGCTCCGTTTGAAAAGGGAATGCCGTATACATACCATCTGGATCCAAGATGTTCTCCTTGTTCAATCTCACGGACAAGTCGAAGCGAGAGCCAGATCTGTAAAATTTAAATTCAACTGCATAGGAGTGCGCCCCGCGAATATCGTATTCGAACTCCCATGTCTCGTAGAAGCTATTGCTTCCCGTATTCGTAATTCGCTTAATAGTTCCCTGAAAAATTTCACTGCTAGGAACCTCACGACCGCTATAACCAAAGCCTGCCGCCTTCCCTCGGTTGCCCCCTTCAAAAATCTGGTACAAAGGTGCGCCTAGGCCAGCTGCTCCGTCCTCTAAAATTAAAGTATCGCTTGGCTTATAGATAAGGGTATGCACACCATTCGTATCGTCCCACTCCACGCGCAACACGTCATTCTCAAAGCGTCCTGCTCCTTTTAGCTCTTCGATTGCGGCAGCTACTTCAGCCTTAGGGGATTCACTGGCTACATTTATTAACTCGAGTTGGAATTCACGCTCCTCCATAGGTGCCATTTGGAGCTGGATACATAATTCTTGTCCTCGTAAGGAATGATTCACCCGTTCAAAGGGATATTGACGCCCCTCCCTATCGACCACACGAACCTCCTGTTCAAATATAGGGGATTCCCAGTAATCTAGCAGCAAATAAGCAAGCGACATTTTTGATTCAATCGAAGGATTCATAACCTTATACGTAAAATTCCTTCGAGCGGTAAAATTACCTTGGCCCTTGCCGTATAGAACTTTGTCTAAAGCGATGCAAGCGAGTTCATCCGCTTCAATCGCATACTTGGTTTTGCGTAAAAGCAGCTGCTGTACACGGAAATCATAAGGCCTGGTCAACGAGGCGGAGTGACCCCACGTATGCTCGGCATACAAGACAAGCGCATTCGTCGCAGGTTTCCATTCTTCTTCCGTCACATACTTCCGCTCCGGATCCAACCGTTCAGCCACCCGCTTCATACGCTGTGCGTTACGGAATAAGGATGTTTCCAGCGCCGTAGAGATAACGCCGTCTGTCCACCAATCGTTCCAATCACCGCGATAGACAGGAATATCAACCACCGCGGATTCCAAATACTCAAAATATTCAGCTAATGTTGCGGTGCGCAATTCAATCTGATCGCCATGCTTGTCGTTCCATTGCCGGATCAAATCACAATACGAGTCAGTCGGAGGACTGTTGTCGGTGTAAAGCCCAGATCCCATGATTGGAATAAATCCATACTCATAACCGGTCGTTCGCAGCCCTTCCACGAGTGGAAATAAGGATTTCTCGRCATACCTCATGTCCTGAATATCGACATATCGATAGGCATCTTCAATGGACATGCCCGGAATCAATGGATTGCCGATCATATTGTAGCCGGGCATAATTCCTAGTAAGTTAGCTTTGTGATACGTCAAACCTTGCCATACCAAAATGCGGTTCCCTTGCGGGGACTCCCAATAGAACGGCACGTTTGGTTTGCCAAAAGGACATCCGCCTTGATGAGTATTAATATTGGTAGATAAATATTTCACGCCCGCATCATACAAGGCATCCACCATTCCCCATGAGAACCCGTTCACATCGCAAGACATGGCACTGACCACGGAAATGCCTTCTCTTTTGGCAAACTCGAGCGCTGGCTTTAACGTATCTCTCACATGTCCCTCATCCAGAAGCTCGGATAAGTGCAGATAGAATGCCGTCAGTTCAATGTTTCCGCTCTTTAAAGCCTCAACCAGTTTGGCTCTTCCTGCAATGCCTGTTTTATTCAAATATTTCTCTACGGCCCAGAATCCCTCAAGCATAAACTTGAATTTGGTATTCTCGTCCCGTGATGATTGTTCTGGGGAAAGTGCCAGTTCAACAGCTTGCTCCACAAACTGCGCTTGATATTCGGTGATCACTTCCTGTCGTTCCGTATAGCCGATATCAATATGCGCATGTTGAATGATGAAAATAGTGAATGGTTTATTACGAGTCAAGCTATGTCCCCTCCATTTCGATTATAAGATCACTAAGATAATGGGCCCATTCATAAAGATGCGGACCCTCCATTTATGCTATGTTGTCCTAAAGGAAGGAATGTCGATATTCAGAACATCGCTCTGACGGAACGCTTTCTCTGGGGTATTCCATTCTTCTCCCCATTGAAGCCGGTACTGAAACTCGTAAAATCCGCCTACTGTCGCTTTGAAGTTCGTTTCCCAGTAGTTCGACAATACCCAGGCGTACAGGGGATGCTCAGTTTTACTGTCTTGCTGCCCTTGGAGGAACCTTAGCCCATGTTCGATCGGTCCCGTCTGAATGAGCGGCGTGTCGGGAGCTGATATAATAAGTCCGGTCTTGTCGTTAATAAAAGCTATCCCTTCCTGAATGGCGTAATAATCGAGACAGGTTCCCGGAAGCTGATCAATTCCTGGACGCACACTAGCGCCCATTTTGTCTAGCCACAATTGGTCTTCGCCTGTTCCCGTTCCGAAAGGCAGCGATACGTACACGTTCTCAGGATCCCATACGCTGTCTTTGTGGATACGAACGGAGACGTCAACTCTCGCAATATCCTGATACACCTTGAGATAAAGAGAATAATGGCTCGTTCCTTCGAGCTCAAATCTTAACTCAACGACACCATAGATATCACCTTTAGTGACGGTTCTCACGCCAGTTAAGTTTCCAATGTACCTGCGAACGTCCTGGCCTTTGCGGTTTCGGCCCATACTCCCCCGAACCTGTGCCATCTTATCTTCGGAAGGTGCTTTGGTTACTTCATAGACCGGTGTGAAAGCGCCATGTGAACGGTCTGAGCGGATAAAGTCGCGTCCAGTAGTCTTGTCAATCCAAGAAACAATCCCTTTGCCGCTATTCCAGCGAATACTTACGTATTCAGATTCGATGTGGTTCTCAGATACGATAAGCTTGCATTTGAGTATCTCTGCGTGAAGATCAATCAGATCGGAAATACGTTCTTGACCCATCAAACGTGTGCTGCTCGTCGTCGTTGGCTTCTTCGCGTCGTTCTTGCGTATACGGTAATACCGCTCTTCTTGCGGCGCAAGATCCACAACAATGGAAATTTGATTGCCGCGACTGACGACTTCCATCTGATGAGGAACGACGGATTCCCCGCCTTCTTCCTCGTATACTTCGTAACCATCCGGGAACATGGAAGGTTCATAGGCCTCCAAATATAAGTGTGCAATTCCCTGAATAGCATGTTCGTAAGGGTTGATAACTTTGTATCGAAAAGGGATTTCGGCAGATTGCAGCGCTTCGCCCCTTTCATGCAGTACTTCGTCCAGCATCGTGTATACGCTGCGGCTCGCGTTGGCCGCATACGCTTCTTTGCGGACGGCTAACGCGTGAACCATTGGATGCCACGGTTCGCGAACGGAGGAATGATAGCCCCATGTATGCTCGGCGTACATCATTAATTGATGTTCCGCTTCGGCAATCCGAATCGGATCGAGGGACGTACTGTCCTTCCCGAGTTTCTTGACCAAGCGCAGCGTCCGCTGAGCATCACGGAATACCTGAGTTTGCACGGCCGTCGAGGAGACGCCGTCCGTCCACCAATCGGGCCAATCCCCTCGATAAGTCGGGATTAACGCTGGTTGCGCGCGTACAAGGTCAAAGAACTGGCTTAATGTCGTCATCTCGATCTCGATGTAATCGCCGTGTTTCTCGTTCCACTGTTTAATAAATGACATAACGCCTCCGTTAGGGGCGGCATTGTCACGCAGTACTCCCATCACGTTAACGAGAGCGAAGTCGTAAGGATATTCCTCAGACTCCAGTTGCGACAGGTAGCGAGAAATTCGCGTCTCTGCCAGCTTCCAGTGGTCTTTCGCCGTACCAAATACTTCAAATTCATCTTGAATCGTGTACGACAGAGCGGCTCCTGGCGATAGTCCCAGATCGTTGCCTAACATGTAATGCTCACCGTTCCAGACAAGCAGCTTATCGCCTTTCGGTGTTTCCCAATAGAAAGGCGTCTGTTTGCGTCCGATGGCAAAGATACCATGATGCGCATGCACACAGGAGAGCAGATTGACAATTCCCGCATCATGCAGCGCCTGTGAATATCCCCAGCTATACCCGTTAATGTCAGCTGTCATCGCCGAATTGACCTTCAGTCCGATCGAACGGGCGTAATCTCCAGCCGCTTTGGCTTTCTTGGCGGCGATATCAAAGTCGATCAATTCGGTCATGTTCAAATAAGTGCCGGACAGCTCGATGTCCCCTCGCTTTAAAGCGACGGCGAACCGTTCCGCCTCTTCTGGCGTAGCTTTCTGCAGAAACTGCTCCACCGCCCAGAACGTCTCGCATGTCCATTTAAACCCTTGCCAATCCGGGCGTTCGCCAGAATGAGCCTTTTCGACGATCCGGATCGCCTGACGCACGTAATCGACATGATATTGCTCGATTTTTTCTTGTCTCTCAGTATACCCGATATCCGAATGTGAGTGATGAATGGCGTAAATTTTCCATTTGCGTTTCAATTCTAACATCGCTGCACTTCCTGTTCTACTTGTTTATATGCTATTTGTAACGATAAGCGATAGTACTTACATCTCTTTAAATCTACTTCATTTCTACTTTTAAGTCTTTGTACTAAAATGCCTAATATTTGTACGAAGACGCCATCATAATGCCGATGTCACTGCTGTGAGAGCATTGTATTTTTTAATTTACTCTTCAAGAATTACACGTAAATGCAGCATTTGTTTGGCTTCCAGCTTTACCTCAAGTGTTCCATGTTGAATATCCCGAATCTCCATCTGATTCTCTTCCAAAGCATTCGTCCTGAACGCCGTTTTAATTTTGCTAGACGGAAAGATCAGCTGTGCATTTACGGACTGTTCTGTGCAATTGCTAAGGCGGACAATGATACCTTTCCCCTCTTCAGCCGGCTTTACGTCAAAAATTTGCACACCAGTTCCACYTAGTTGAATAAATTGTCCGGAGACATCTTCCCTACAATTCATAACTGCCGTTGTGTATACAGGCGCTATGGCTTGTGCGGACGATTGCAACACGTTTGCCGGGTCAAAAGTTTGGAAAGTTGATAAATAATAGGTAAATGAATTAAATCCAGGTTGATGCGCTCGGAAGTTCGTTTCCCAGTAATTATTCATGGGCCACGCCAGCAATAGTGGACGACTGTCTCTATCGATTTTGTGATGCTCACGACCGAAATTAAAATCCCCCACCTGCACCAATGGCGCATCGGGACAAACCAAAGTAACTCCATGGCTGCCATCAAAGATAGATACGCTCTTATCCACCGTAATGTAATCTCTGCATACTCCTGGCAATTGCTGCTCATCCAATTCTACGATTTGACCAGCAGTATCGTAGATACAGCGCCAATCCTTCACATTCAGAGGTATAGCAAAATAGGTGCCTTCTGGAGTCGTAATATCTTGCTTCACATAGGAAACCTTCATTTCAATATCCGCACGGTAGCTAAAGAAAGTAAACCTCTGTTCCAATCGATCCATTCCTGGCGCTTCCCATTGCATAACTAAAGTAGCGTTATTCGCACTTCGCTCTAAGTGAAAAGACTTAAAGCGGGAATACGTCTCTCTCTTGGCATGCCAATCATGATTCCAATTACTGATGCTATTTTTACTTCTTTCAAAATCGCATGGGAATAACGTACTTCGATGAACTGGATCATGGATTGGATCTATCGTTTCTTGAACATATTGAAACAATGTCCATGGACTAGATACATCCAGCACTTCCCAATCGTTCAGCTTATCATACAAACTTAAGATTCTACCTTTGGAAGGATCAAAGATGAATCTATGGTAAGGCGTCTCGATATATCCGTTCTCACTCGTAATCGTTCCAGCTACCGCATGATTCACACTAAATTGGGCAACTATTTCATTCATCTTGCCTGGGTGTGACGCGATCTCATTCGCGAGATCCACTTTTTGCAGATTCTGAAATGGAAACTTGCGCCAACTGAAAGGAGCCAGTTCAACGATTCCGTAGCTTTCGCTTGCATGATTGCGGTCGTTGTTCATGAGCACGTGACGCATTCTGTCCGCGCTGAGGTGTCTCCCTTTGATCCTGAAACCCGATGGGAATTGAATATCATGTTTTACTGGTACGGATGAAGTGTTAACAAGCAATAATCCTTCTGGCTCTTCCGATTGGAGCGGATTATTCGCTAACCTTTCCATCTGGTTCCCTAATAAATAGCCAGTCAAGCTATTAGCCTGATACGCATAATGGGATTTATGCGACCATTGGATATCCACATTGAGATGATGAGGATTGTAGATGGAGTTGAATGCTCCCCAAGTGTGTTCATCATACAAATTGATTTGTTCCCAAGCTTGCTTTTTTAATTGTTGATGTGACTGATCCTCTTCCCCCTGAAAAGCTTCCAAGAGCTCTACCGCCCTCATGCCTTGCTTCGTTCGACGATTCAATTTGGTTTCTTTGGCAGAGCTGCCGGAACCGAAATTCCAATAATCCGTCCAATCCCCAGAATGCGTATGCAGCTGTGTCTCATGTTGCTTGACTCTTGCATATAATTGTTCGGGCGTAACGAATGTAATGGTCTGCTCTCGCCCCTCCCCATTCCAGATTTTAATGAGTTCTGCCAATTCACGATCTGGCGGGTTATTATCATAGAGCGGCAAATTCGTCGCGGTCAAATAAATAAAATCAAACGGATACTCTGGGTTCGCTTCAATTTTTTGCAAATACTTATTCAAGCCGTTCGCCATGATATTCGTATTTTTGGCGTTCACATCGCAAATTTCGCTGAAGAGTGCATAATGTTCGCCATGGAAGGTTAGCAGCTTACGGCGATCCGGGGTTTCCCAATGAAATGCGCTTGGTCTTGCAAATGGGATAGCGCCCATATGCATATTAATGCCCATAATAAAGAACTCAACGCCTGCATCCAGCAGCAATTGACTATACGGCCAAGGCTGGCCGTTAACATCATGATGAATCGCCGTCTTGATCTCGATATCGAATTGGCTTCGCAATTGGCTTACCGGATATAGCATTTTAGCCATTTGCTCCGCAGAACATAGTGGCGTAGTATGCAGATGGGAAGCGGAAATACTCATCTGACCTTTGTGTAGATAATGCTTGAATCGGTCAATCTGACTTGCTTTTGCCGTTTCCAGCCAACTCAGCACAGGATAGCTTGACTCGCAGGTCCAACGGAATTTGTTGACTTCTGACCAATCCTCCGTTAATTCGCACATGTGTAACGCTTGGTCGATATATTTCTTTTGTAATTCCAAAATGATCGGCTGTGCATGCGTATACCCGATATCCAAATGGCTATGATGTAGGACCAATACTTCTTTGATCTTTGGCATGCTTTTCCCCGCTTTCATAATTAGTTTCCTGTATTTATCTTAACAATCACTACCTCTAAAGAGATAGTTCCAAGAAATAAGAAATGGTTCAAAGCCGAAGTTTAAATATTGCGAATGAGTTTAAATAGTGCCGAATAAATCAACTTCGTATGTCAACATGTTACGGATATGCCACAACGTAAAAACCGGGTAGCGATATTCTCGCTACCCGGTCCTTAGAGGATCCTTCCTTCCATCCGGTTCTTGTCTTTTCAATTACTGAATGTTCACATCGTCAAAATATACCGTTCCAGTGTTCGACGTCCACCAGTCGCCCATCGAAATCTGAATGAAGCTTGTTACCCCAGTTGGAGAGGCGACTAGTGTGCCGTCAATATACATATCGACCTTCGTGCCGGACGTATAATCCCACTTGAATTCATGCCATCCTGTCGTTCTCGTGACTGATGTTGCTGTAAAAGTGCTGCCGAGACGTGTCACATACTTCGATGTGGATGTTGGCGTATTGACGCCAAGCGCTCTAGTTGCGATCCCGTCATTGGCATCACCGATCACTTGCATCGAGACATCGGAGGCATCATCGTAGAACCACATGGTTACGATTTTATTATCGCTAGCAGGAAAGTTGTGATAAATGACATCTGTATCTTGATTGATCACATAGCTGTAAGACCCTGAATGAGCTTGAGCTGTACTGAGTGAAGCCGTTCCTTTATATGTCGTCCAGTTGCCTAATCCATTCTCGAAATTATCGCTCGTGAATGGAGGATCCGACACACTAATATCATCAAAATATGTCGCTCCTGTGAATCCTGGAACACTCGACCACAAATCACCCATCATAATCACCTTGAAGTTGGTTACACCGGTCGGTGAGGCAACAAGTGTGCCGTCGATATACATATCGACCTTAGTGCCTGACGTATAATCCCACTTGAATTCATGCCAGCCTGTCGTTCTTGCAACAGAGGTCGCAGCATAGGTGCTGCCTAAGCGTGTCACATACTGCGTTGTCGAAGTGGGGGTATTGACGCCAATCCCTCTCGTTGCGACGCCGTCGTTCACGTCCCCGAGCACTTGATTCGAGGTGTTGCTGGCGTCATCATAGAACCACATCTTAACGATTTTGTTCAGGTTGTCGGTGTAGGAATGCACAATAGCGTCCATATCTTCATTGATCACATAACTATTTGATCCTGAATGTGCTTGAGCCGTACTAAGCGACGGGGTTCCTTTTCCTGGATATACCTCCCATTTGCCCAACCCATTCTCGAAACCATCACTCGTTAATGGCGAATAATCCTTTATCGTGACATCATCATAATATACCGTTCCTGAGCTGCCTGACCACCAATCGCCAAGCGAGATGGATTTGAAATTTGATACACCGGTTGGAGAGGCAACGAGTGTACCATCAATATACATATCGACTTTGGTACCTGACGTATAATCCCACGTGAGTTTATGCCATCCAGTTGATCTTGCGACGGCTGTTCCAGCCCATGTTCCTCCGATTTTGGTCACATAGATCGATGCCGCAGTTGTAGTATTTACACCAATCCCTCTACTTGCTACGCCATCATTCACATCTGCAACCGTCTGCATGGAGGTATCGCTGGCATCATCATAGAACCACATCGTTACATATTTATTATAATTGGTGTCGAATGTTTGACCAATGACATCCATATCTTCATTGATCATATAACTATTGCTGCCAGAATGCGTAACTGCTGTGCTGGTCGATGGCGTACCTTTGCCTTGAACGGCGGCCCAATTGCTAAATCCGCTCTCAAATCCGTCAGATGAATACATCGTTTGATAGACAATTGGTTCTGCCAGCACAAGRCCCGCGTCATCTACATAGGCTTCACCTGTTGCCGATGTTTTCTTAAAGTAAATTGTGGCGCTCGTACTCGATGAACCCGTTGTAAATCGGATCGTCTGAAAGGTCCAAGTGGAACTCGCGGAAGATGCCGTTACATCTGAACCGCCGTAGCTTTTCACACCCAGTGCAGCTGTTTCGCCAGCAGGTGTTCTTATCCACCCTCCAGCTATATAATCCGTATTCGGTTGTAAGCCAGTAATCGTCTGCTCGACACCGTCTACACCTCCGCTTAACTTCACGCCATAATTTTGAGAACGGGACATGCCTGCGTTAGCAGCCTTCCCCCAGTGACCATCTAGCATGACGACGGCATTATTGGCATCCGTCTTCGACCAAGCCGTTAGGTCGCCTTTCTCAAAACCTCCGTTTGTGACTCTATTCATATACGGTGTAGTGATAGACGAATAGGTCGGGCTTGGCGAACTCGAGAAATTATGACCTGCCGTCCAGTCTGTTCCTCCATACTCATAGGCTCCAATATCTGGTGCACTTCCGACATACCCGTCTGTAATGCCAGGGACCACCATACCCGTATCTACTGCACCCGAAGTCGATAGCAGATGATAATCGCGTGTACCTTCATTCACAAATCCAGGTGATGCGGTGAGATTATACCCATATTTGGAATACGCAGCAGTTTCCGCATCGTACCCTTTGATAATATTGTTGAAAAACCGATCCCCGTACATATCCGTTGCAAACGGATTGCCTGTAGCATTAGCCTGAATAGTTGTCGCACCCGTCCAAATCGTGTTGTTATAAACCAAATTATAACTGGAAGGAATATTAAGTTGGAGCCCGTCGTTGTTCCAAGTCACATTATGATGAATAATAAAGTTGGTCGTATAATTGTCGAGGTAAATACCAGGTTTTCCAACGGACGCTTTGTTATCGTGTACATAATTGTGATGAATTTCCGTGTTTTGACCATCCGTATTTGGTCCATACAGCATGCCAAGGTCATTCGTCAACCAACCGGCATTGAAAATATTATTGTACTGAATGCGATTAGCGCTCATACCACCGAAAAATACAGTAACCCTGCCGGCATCGCTCACGGTATTGTGGCTGATCAGGCTGTTTGCCCCTTGAAGGTTCACTAGTCCCTCCCAGGAAGGAACATATCCGCCGTCATGGATATAACTGTTAATGATATTGTTGTACGAGCCTCTTACTGTAACTAAGCTCCCCGAACTATAAGCAAGCTCGCTGTCGCGGATTTCATTATAACTTCCGTCCAAGTAGATACCTAGGCCAGTTTGCTCATAAGCCGAAGTATTTAATTTCGTATGAGAAATGTATTTGCTCACAATGCCTTGTAGCAAACAATGATTCGTAAGACTATCCATTTTGATCCTGGAGGCAATGGTTTGAATACCTTTAATATCTACATACCCCTTGCCGGACAAGTCGAAAGCGTCAATCCTCTTCTTCGCTTCCACCGCATGGGTGGATGGGCTCCCCCCGCCTGGGGACCATAGATACAATTCAGAAGCAGCCGCATCGTACCACCACTCCTTCTCTGTATCCAAAGCCCCCTTGATGCCAGACAAGTAATATTTATTGCCGGAATGTATATTATAATAGCCGTTTCCAAATCCGGGATAATTAGTGGTCAATGTCAAATTCTTAGCAGCAGAATTATAAGCGGTAACAGTAGGTGTCCCAACAATCCAGCCGTCTCCACCGGTTACCCATACGGTTGCTCCGGTCCAAAAACCATCACCGCCAGGGAGATTTCCGTCTACAATACCGTATTGGTTCGTGCCTGATCCAGCTGTTGCTCTTGTGGGTTGCAGTAAGGTTCCGGTCTGATTTGGCCATCGAGCTTCATCCATCAACGCTCCATCAACAAACACCTGATTGCCTGCGCCCAGGCTCCAGTTCATGGACGCCTTGTAAATATTGCCGCTGTCCAGTGTCCATCCCGAGACTAGGTCATTACCGCTAACGACGACTGTCTCGCTGTTGTAGTTCTGATAAGTAATTTTGTTGCCTGCCGTGCCGGAATTTGCGGGGGTCACTGTCTCCCGATAGGTACCACCTCTGATGTAGACAGTGTCACCGACTTGCGCAATATCAGCGGCTTTCTGAATCGTTTGGAAAGGCGTGCTTAGCGAGGTGCCATCGTTGGAATCGCTTCCACTAGTGTCTACATAATAACTAGTTCCCGTCGCGCTGACGGTTTCAGGTAGAATTGCTGTAAACATGGAAGTGACGAGTGTTGCGGAGAGAAGGAGATTCCTTACTTTGTTTTTCAAATCGCTGTTTAATCCGAACATAGTACCATCGCTCCTCTTTCATTTTTTTGTGCGTTTTAAAGCAACAAAAAATCTTTTGTGAGTGCTCTGAGCTGCTCGATCTATATACCTTTAATCACACCTCCCTTCCATCATGTCAATGCAAATCATATAATGAATATCCAGCTCGGGGACTTTAATGGTAAGTATGGAATCCTCGATGAGATACTCAAGCACCTGATTAGAAGGCTCCAGGGTTACACTGCTTACTTGCTGCTTATCTCTCATCCGTAGTCGGAACTCCATGCCAGATACAGGAACGACTTCTTCCATATGAATCATTTGGCCTGATCGCTTTTGAGCAAAATAATTAACGAAGTGCACGATGATCCGATCTGCCCCTGTTGTGCCTATGGGTTGCCGCATGACCGACATCTCAACATGAAGAGGTTTGCGTACCTGGATTAGCGGAATGCTATCTTGCCATAAGATAGCCAGGCAATTATCAATCCAAGACCGCAATAGACGATGTCCCTCTTGGTAATAGAGGGCGAAGAGATCCACGGAAACGTACATCGCTTTACCTTTTCCATATTCATTCAAAGTTATTGCAGGGCCAGCAATCGAATCACCTGCAGGTGCTGCACCAAACACCGTATACTGCCGCCAATTCTCGCGGCTCTTCACGCCGTTGGCCCAGACATCCTTTACGGGCTCGATCAGCTCTGCAAGAATGGACGCCGTATGCGGACGGACTTTCGTAGCGACTCCCCATGCCTGTAGAAGATTAGGCTCGACGAGTCCCTTTTCCAACCAGTCCGTCGACGGCTTCAAGTAATGAATGGGGGCGGGGAGTTCGCCGTCACGTTCAACTCCTAGCAAAGCAGCAAGCGGATCTTCCGATCGCCCCCGTCCACATTCGTCATACAAACCTGTACGCCCAGTCACCAGCAACTTACCGCCCTCGCATACATAGTGTTCAAGTGCCTTAATTGTTGTTTCATCCAGGATCAATTGGTCAGGAATGATGACACACGATTGCTCTGCCAACTGCTCGGACAGCGTCCGTTCGTCATAAATCAGGTGTTGATAGCCGAGCTCGATCAGCGCCAGATGCGCCCCGTTCACTCGATCGGTACGAGCTAGCGACCGCTGATCTATGGCGTTGGCTCTTCCCCAATCCACACCGCCTACGGGTCCTATCACATTAGAGGCCGCACTAGCGAGTATGGCCATATCCGGAACTGGCGCCGCTGCAACGACGAAGGGCTCGCGCTCCCGCACAAATCCATACACGTCCCGCAAAGCTGCGTACACAGAAGGCTCCAAAGTTCCATCCGGATTGGGTTGATCAGCAAAAACACATCGCGCACCTACCGCGAGCATCGTGGCCGCCTCAGCTTTCCAATCGGTTGGCGAGCGATACTGCCACTCCCCCCAAGCATGGAACCGCTCGTTCATGAATTCGAACGGCAAGCCCAGGGTCGACTGGTATCTCCCCTCTCTGCTAAGAATCATACTGTGGTTCCCTCCCATAGGAACTGGGTCACAAGACAAATAAGTCACGCCCATTTGCTGGGGAGACAACCATTCCTGTACCTGACTTTGATCCGTAGAAGGGACCCCGAAATAATATTTGCCCAAATTGTTATCCGCGATATTGGTATCCGGTTTGACTGCTCTTACGGCATCCGTTATCTTACGGACGTAACTGCCGATTTGGCCTCGGCGCCATATTCGCCATGCCAGCCAATCCTCGTCTTGTAGTTCTTCCTGCGGGCTCGCTTGAGGCATAACTGGAAGCGCACGCCCCGTGTTTTCCAAATATTGCGCATGGCAGTACTGACAATAACATGGCACGTCGATCATCCAACAGCCTGCATCTATCCATACGCCATCCGGCTCGTGTCTTGTAACCGCTTCTTGCAACAACGGAACGAAATACCGATCCATGTACGGTGAGGAAATGCAAATGTGCGAAGCATCATGAGCCAGCCATGCTCCCCTTGGATGCGATCCGTCTGGAAGTGTTATTAACCAATCTGGATGTGTATCGACAAGGTGAACTGAGGTTAAGGCATTTAAATACAGCGTCACTTTAAGTCCCTCATCTTTAAGCGCGCTGTTCATCAGCCCCGTATAATCACTTTGCAGCCCCGGATGGCGGGGCGCAATTTGAGAGGGATAAAACGCTTGACCGTAATGGTCATAAGCGAAAATTTCTACTGCTTCAATGCCCGCTTCCTTAAACATCCGCGCTTGACGACGGGCCTCCTCCTCCGTGAAAGCAGAAGCAACGCCAGTCATCCAAGGCGGTTGGTGATAATCCAAGTGGAGCTTGCGGTATGTCGTGTCCATCCAATTGTTATCAATTTTCATAAATAATCACCTTTCTCATGAATGTTCGACTTCAAACCGACATACCGATACGACTTCCGATGCAGGGTTTTGACAGGACAATACCACACGATAAAATGAATTCGTATGCGAAGCACTCTGTACAGGTTCTACATCAGCCGTCCACTGATCAGGATTATAGATCAGCGTTACGGTGTTCATCCGTATACGTCCAATTCCTATATCTTGGGGCAGAACACTGCTTATGAACACTTCTTGAAAGGATTCAGGCACTTTAGAAAAACTTGCCTTATCCGTAATGATTAATTGTGGATTCTCTTTCTCCGGACGTCTCCATATAAATTCTCGAGTAAGCAGCTCCAACGAATCGCAATCGTATGCCTTCGTTAAATCCAGGACAAGCTCAACTTCATCTTCGGAAGTCTGACTAGAAATAAGATTCGCACGATACTGTTTGCCAAAGCTCTGTCTGTAACCGTCTACAATAGGAACCGAATGTCCATGAGAGCCTGCGTTTATCATCTCGTACCGGTATTGGGGTTGAAAATATTGTTTGGTATATAGATATACGTCCCCGAGACCGATATCCGCGAGCACGTTTTCACCATCCACATGCAAAATAAAATGACCCAAATCATTATGATTATGCGGTTCTTCGTTATGTCCGCCTTTGGCTGCAAATGCGGACAATCGTCCATTGGATCTCTTTACTTTCGAAATGACCCACTGATTCCCGGTGAAAATCCGTTCTTGCACTTGGTCTCGATCTCCCGCTGAAACCGATGAATCGGAGTCCGGTGTCCAGAGCATAAGCCTTGCAGCATCAATCCAACTATTCGGGGCTGGGGCCGCTTGGTATGCCTCGGAAGGCAATTGGAGCGCAGGCACATAGTCTTGCAGACGATGAATGAGTCCGATATTGAATTTAACCATATCCGATGAATCCGAGAAATTGACCACTTTCCCATTGGATAGCATGCATAGTTGCGGGAACTCCGAAATCCTTTCGACCTTCTCGTCTGTGAGAAGCGAGATCTTTCCATGCGTGCGTTCTTTCAATAATTCAGCGAAATAAACAAAAGGAGTGAACCCCCCCTGCGCATATGCGGGTCCTTCTGGTGTCGCACCTTGCTCGTCAAAGCCAGTGAAATAATTCCGAAGCACACCAAGTACGCGCCATAACATACCTTGAAGCTTTTCACTATCTTCGATTAAATAAATGGCTGCAGCTCCAATACAAGATGCGCAGCAAGCTGGCCAATTGTTCGTTTTCAGCTCCCAGTTTTGTGGGTACGGGCTATGAAAATAGACCTGAAAAATACGACGTTCGATCTCTTCCTTCACCCGATGAACGACCCAGGGATGCAATTTCTCTTTATGTAAGTGAACGATTTCCGCGAGGGCAAATGCGGTGACTCCAGCAAAGAGGTCAACGGTTTCACGAGGCGGAATGGGTTGATCCCAGATGCCATTCGGATAATCATTATGATATAAGCCCACATGGGCAGGCAATACCCACGTATACTCGTTGCATATGGTCCAAATCGCATTGTTAAGCGCCGCTCTCCATTCTTGTTTATCTTCCGTCATGAGCAACATGCTGAACGTATGAAGTCCAGCATACAACTGATTCCACTTCGACTCGTATATGCTTCTGTCGCCCGTATCGCCGAATAAGGCAAATTCAGAAAATAGCGGTGATCGGACGGGATTTTCTATAATTTGAGCTGCTTGTTCCTCCAACTTTCCCCAAAAAGCAGCATACTGGTCATTCGATCTAACGCGTTTCCACCGTTCTGGCACCCTTGCCTCCGCAAAAAAGTCGTGAGGCAAGTGCTGCGTTTCCTCCAAAGCATTCTTAAGCTGCCTAAGTGTCAATTGATTCAGCATTGTTATCCCTTCTCTCCCCAATAATCAATAATGAGGGAACCAAATACTTCTGGGTCCCTCATTATTAGTCATGCTATTATTTTTGTGTGCTGCGCCATGCATCAATTTGTTTTTGCAGTTCGGCCATTACTTTATCAGCCCCGGCTGCTTTCCGTTTATCCAAATAAGCCTTCAAAGTTTTATCCGTATCGTCAAGACCATTGTTAAGAATAGCGCCGTATTCGCCAGCTGCCGCATTCAATTGAGCTAGTTCATTCTCGACTGGTTTGCGATCGAATACGAAACTGATGAGTGGGTCAACTAGTGAAGAGTCATTCAACTTCTTGGTTTGGTCCCAAACGTCGTCGATTTGCCCAGGTATTACGAAGCTGTTAAATTCGTTACCGAACAACCAGCCTGGCAACGCGTAACCATCCTTCTTCTGCTCAATTCGGTTTGCAGACACTTTCGTATAATCCTGTCCTTCAATACCAAATTTCAGTAAGTTAAATAGATCTTTATTCGTATCAATTAGGTTGATCAGCATCATAGCACGCTCTGGATTTTTGGATGTCGTGCTAATAGCGTTTAACGTACTGGTTACAGAACCTTTACTAATAACCGACGGACCGACAGGGATCGTCACAACTTCAAATCCATAAGCATTCTTAAGGTCGGCATCAGTACCCGGTTTGAAACGGTTATAACGGCTGAAAACTTTACCGGCCTTAATTAAAGATAATTCATCTTTCATTGTAGCTACGTCCTGCGGGAAAAATCCTTTCGTATTCCACTCTCTCAAGGTCTTGTACTGATTTACCAATGTCTCCGGTGAGGAATATACTTTCCATGTTTTCGTATCGACATTGAAGCCGCCTTCAACAGCTGGTACATATTCATTGAATGGCATTACACCATATCTTTCTGGAATGACATCCTTTTCTCCGTCTTTAATTGTCTGGAAAAGTGGAGTAAAATCAGTCATTGTTTTTGGTTTAGTTAAGTCGATCTTATATTTATCGACAAGATCCTTCTTAAACCACATGCCAGGCTGATCCCCCATAATTTGATTGTTCGGAACTCCGTAAATTTTCCCGTTGACTTTGACCCCATCCCAAATTTCCTTCTTGAACATGTTCTTCAAGTCTGGATATTTGTTCAGCAGATCGTCGACTGGAATATAAGCTCCTTTGATGGCATTGTCAGCATATTTATTGCCAATCCAGCTTGCAGCAAAAGCGATATCAAACTCTTCTCCGGAAGACATGACGAGCTGCATCTTGTTATCGTAATCACCGGGATTGATATATTTGAACTCAAGCGTTGCATTGATTTTGCTGCTAATGATTTCATTGGCTTTTTGCATGACGGCAGCTGCATTTTTTGGCTCCGCGTTTCGGATATACCAAGTCAGCTTTACAGGCTTTAACGCTTCCACTTTCGCAGTGGCAGCCGCACTTGCTGCAGGACTTACCGCAGGGCTCGCCGTGCTAGTCTCATTCCCTGAGTTAGACGAACAACCCGACAACACCAAGCCTAAACTCATTACAGAAGCAAGTGCAATGGACAATTTACCTTTTCTGGAAACCATATTAACCCCTCCATCAATTGTTTATATTCTCAAAACCAGAATCCAAGATTCTAGTCTTAATTCGAATTCAAGTTCAACCCTTTACCGAACCAACTGTTAATCCTTTAGCAAAATACTTTTGGAAGAACGGGAATACAAACAACATGGGCGCGATCGCCAGGATACACATCGCCATACGGGTCGATTCTGTCGGAAGCTCTTTTAATGTCGCCATATCAACCTGCGCACCTTCTTGCATTCTTGCAT